>CALMMH010000251.1 GCA_937868145.1 uncultured Phycisphaerales bacterium | reverse complement strand
AAGCGAACATGGTCAACGTGAGGATTCGCGGCAGCCAGGAGACCCGGACGGTGTCCGTCGAGCAGTTCCTGGCGATGGCCGGGCAGAAAATCGCCGATAAAGCGGTGGATCTGACATTTTGATGTGCTGGAAACTTGCAAAGTGTGATACAGTGGCGAGTTAAGTGCGGCAAAACGATCGACCTGCGCAGGTTGACGTGCTTATTCTTGTGAGAAAGGCAAGGTGGTCGACAACAGTGAAACGAGGTCTACGCATAAACGGGGGGATTCGGGCCGACAAGGTTCGGCTCGTCGATGAGGCTAACAATCAAGTTGGGATCGTCTCGAAGGATGAGGCCATCAGCAAGGCCCAGGAAACGGGTCTGGACCTTGTGGAGGTGGCGCCGAACAGCGAGCCGCCGGTCTGCCGGATCATGGATTACGGCAAATGGCTCTATCAGCAGAAGCGGCGGGTCCGCGACGCCCACAAGAAGACGGCGCATCCGGTGGCGACTCTCAAGGAGATCCGGCTTCGGCCCGAGACCGACACGCACGACCTGGAGATCAAGGTCAAACATGCCCGCGCGTTCCTGGAAAAAGGGCATCGGGTCCAGCTCTCCCTTTTGTTCCGCGGCCGGCAGATGCTGCACAAGGACCAAGGCTACGACCTGCTCAACCAGATCATGAACGGTCTGCAGGATGTGGCCAAAGTGGAGCGTCCTTCGGCGTTGACCGGACGTCGGATGACCCTGCTGCTCGTTCCGAAATAGGGGTCCCCTTGTGCGGGAGCCCCAGACAGGGACGGACCCGCACGGTCGCGAAAGGGCAGGGGGGTTCGCCTCGATCAGGGGCTTTGCCGCAGCGGCATCGCAGTTTTTTTGTCAATACGGGTTGACCGCACCCGTCACGGGCGGTATACTTCCGGTTTTACCCGTAGTAAGGGAAAGTGTCTAAGCTGTTTGAGGAACTGTATGCCGAAGCAGAAATTGAAAACGCATAAAGGTCTGGCCAAGCGGGTCAAGGTTTCGGCCAATGGCAAGATCAAGCATCGCAAGGCGGGAAAAGGCCACTTGATGAGCGGCAAGAGCGCCAAGCGGGCGCGACGGATTCGTCGTCCGGCCACCGTCAGCAGCACCGCCTACACGGCCAAGATGGTAGCCGCGCTTCGCGGCGGTTGAGCATTCGCCGCGTGCGGAGGTGGTGAAACAACAAGTGCTTGCTTCCCGGCGTCTCAGCTGCCGTAGCAAGTGGAATTCCAGAATAGGAGAAAGCTGACATGCCAAGAACAACAAAGGGTCATGCGGTTCGCAAGGCCAAAAAGCGAGAAATGAAACGGTTGCGCGGTCATCGCGCGATGGCAGGACACACTTGGCGTTTGGCCACCGAGGCCCTCCGACGCGCCGAAGTCTACGCCCGCCGGGACCGCAGAGCCAAGAAACGCGATTTCCGAGGCCTCTGGATCATCCGTTTGAACGCCGCCTGCCGAGAGCGGGGCGTGCGCTACAGCGAGTTCATCAACGGCTGCAAAAAGGCCCAGATCGCCATCAACCGCAAGATGCTCAGCGAGATCGCCATCGCCGATCCGCAGGGCTTCGACGCGATCCTGCAGCAGGCCAAAGCGGCCCTCGCCTGATTCATTCGACGGCAGGTTCAATCCCCAAGGATGGTTGCCCGCATCGGGCGAGGGGCCCGATGCCGGGAGGTTGTCCTTTGACGGATTGCCGGAGGCTCGATCATGCTGGAGCAATTCGAACAGGTTGGTAAAGACGCTCTTGCGGAGTTGCTGAAGGTCCGGGACCTCAAGGGCCTGGAAGAGTTCCGCATCAAATATCTGAGCCGCAAGGGCCTGATCATGGACCTGCTCAGCCAGGTCGGAAAGCTTCCCCGCGAGGAGAAGCCCCAAGGCGGGCAGCTTGCCAACAAGACCAAGAACGAAGTCATGACGGCCTTCGAGGAGCGCAAGAAAGCCCTCGAAGAGACCCAGAAGGAGCAGCGTGAGTTCATCGATGTCACGCTGCCCGGCGTTCCGGTCGAAGTCGGCAACCGTCACGTGATCATGCAGACGATCGACGAGCTGCTGGACATCTTCGGCCGGATGGGCTTCGGCGTCGCCTACGGCCCCGAGGTCGAAGATGAGTGGCACAACTTCGTCGCCTTGAATATCCCGCCCGAGCACCCGGCCCGAACCCCGTCGGACAACTTCTACATCGAAGACAATGTCCTGCTTCGCAGCCAGACCTCGACGATCCAGATTCGCGTGATGGAGAAGACCAAGCCTCCGATCCGCGTGGTGGCGCCGGGCCGGGTCTACCGCCCCGACGCGGTCGACGCGACCCACATGTATATGTTCCACCAGCTCGAGGCGCTCGTCGTCGACGAGGGCGTCACGATGGTGGACCTCAAGACCACGATCGAGCAGTTCATCCACGTCTTTTTCGGTCCCGACACGAAATATCGGTTCCGCCCGAGCTTCTTCCCGTTCACCGAGCCCAGCGCCGAGATCGACCTGCTCCTGGTGGACAAGAACGGCAACGAGCGGTGGGTCGAGATGGGCGGCTGCGGCATGGTGGACCCCAACGTCTTCGACGCGGTCGGAATCGACAAGGAGAAGTACACCGGTTGGGCCTTTGGCTTCGGCATCGAGCGTCTGGCCATGCGGAAGTACGAGATCGGCGACATCCGCTGGCTCTTCGAGAACGACCTGCGTTTCCTCAAGCAGTTCTGATCGCCGGCCGGGGGATTGTACGCCTATCGAGAGGACGGCCCCGCACCCAGATCGTGACCGAATTGACCCCATTGACCTTATTGACAATAGGGTCAGCGGCGTCAATCCGGTCAATGCGGTCCCCAAGAGGCGCGTTCAAGCCGGAGGCCGCACATGCGACAAACTCCCCCTGCACGATCGCTTCCGGCCTGCCGCTCCGGCGGTTTCGAGGATCTCCGCAATTTCGTGGCGAACCTACAAAAAACACACTGCTTTTTTGTCACCTGCGCCGCAGTCCATCCACTAGCTGTGTGAACGTTTGTTTATCGTGCTGGTGGGGAAGACGCGATGCGGCCTCGGACGATCCTGGCATTCTGTTGCGGTCTGTTCAGCCTCGGCGGCCAGACGCTGCTCCTGGCCGAATGCCTTGCGACGGTTGCCGGCGGCGAGATCTGGATCAGTTCCCTGATGGGAGTGTGGTATCTAGCAGCCGCCATCGGATCGCTGGGGGTACGCCGAATCCGCGGGGAAGCGTCGCGGTCGATTGAAACGGCGGAAGTCCTTTCCCTGACAAGCATTCCCGTCCTGTGCGCGCAGTACCTGGGGATCGTTCTGCTGGGGGGAGGAGACGATTCGATTCTGCCGATGCATCAGATCCTCCGATGGTCGGTGTTGATCGCCGGGCCGGGAGGTCTACTGAGCGGCTCTCTTCTCGCGATCCTCTGCCGGCGGAACGACGAGGAGGCCTCGCCCATCGCCGGCGTCTGCATTAGCGCAGCCCTCGGTGGAATTGTTGGGGGGACGAGCACTTCATTCTCGCTGCACCAGGGGCTGCGCATGCCTGCGATCTTGCTCTGGGGAGCGATTGTCGTCTGTTTTGCCGTGACGGCGGCGACACGAATCCGGCCAAATCGGAAATTGCGGTGGGTCGGGGCAGCTTGCTTGGCATTCTTGCTGATGGCTTTGATCTTGCGTGTGGATATTCCTGCAACGCAGGCAGCCCACGACAGACACTGGAGCCAGCTTGTGCCGGGGGCGTCGGTCGACGGCAGTTTCCGGACGGCCCAGGCCGAGTATCTCTGCGGCACGGACGAGGATCGTTGGGTTGTCGTTCGCGAGGGCGGCGTGCATGACGTTGTGGGAGACCGGACCCAAGCCGGGAAGATCGCTGCGATGGCCCTGTCGCAGAACTTCACGGCCCAGCGCGTTTTGGTGATTGGACAGGGGCTTTCCGTCTGCGAACGGTTCCTGAAATCGCCGAATGTCAACGCGGTGGATTGGTTCGATCCGGACCCGGGATACATTCAGGCGTTGCAGACGCGGTTGCCGCAGGCGTTTCAGATCTCCGATCCTCGATTTCATTGTCCGACGGACGAGATTCGAACCGTCCTGGCCGACAAGCCGGCGACCTATGACGTGGTGGTCGTCAATCTGCCTCGCGTGGTCGACGGCCGGCTCCACGAATTCTCCACCGTCGAGTTCTTCGAGCGGATCAAGCGGTCCCTGCGTCCGCTGGGCGTGGTGGTCGTGGGGATCGTGGGCGATCGGAACGCTCCAGGCGAGCCGGGACACCAGGGAGCGTGGGTCGAGAGCACCTTGGACGCTGTGTTTGCGCAGACGCTTGTGACGCCGGACGGGCCGCGGACTTTTTTCATTTCCGCGGCCGAGGCTTATCTGCAGGTGTCTCCCATCTCCTTGCAGACGCGGTTCGGACTCATCGAGAACGCCGGTGAAATCTACCCGGTCGAATCGGTCGAGCAGGTGTATCGCCCGGATCTGTCGGTCA
>CALMMH010000250.1 GCA_937868145.1 uncultured Phycisphaerales bacterium | reverse complement strand
TACAAGCTGGATGAACTGTGGGTCTGGAACTCCAACCAGATGATCGAGACGTTCCTCGGCTTCGGAGCCAAGACCGTCACGATCGAATACTCCGAAGACGGCGCGACCTGGACCGCGTTGGAAGGCGTGCCGGAGTTCGCCAAGGCGACCGGAACGGCGACCTACACCGCCAACACCACGGTGGACATGGGCGGCGTCCTGGCCAAGTTCGTCAAACTGACGATCGACGCCGGCTGGGGCGGCATGGCGCAGACCGGCCTGAGCGAGGTGCGGTTCTTCTACGTTCCGTTGCAGGGGTTCTATCCAGTGCCGACCGACGGAGCGACCGCCGTCAGCGTTGAAACGAGTTTGGATTGGCGGCCCGGCCGAGAGGCGACGTCTCACACCGTGTACATCGGCGACGACCGCGACGCGGTCGCCCAGGGGCTGGTTGCCGGGGCCGCGGTGGACGAGCACGGCTACACGCCTGCGTCTCTGAACTATGCGACGACCTACTACTGGAAGGTCGATGAGACGGGCGACACCGGGACCTTCGCCGGCGACGTCTGGAGCTTCACCACGCAGGAATACGCCGTCATCGAGGATTTCGAGAGCTACAACAACGATGTCGAAGCCAAGACCACGATCTGGCACGCCTGGATTGACGGCCTGACCGATCAGGCCAGCGGTTCGCAGGTCGGATACAATGAATCGCCGTTCGCCGAGACGACCACCGTCCACGGCGGCAAACAGGCCATGCCCCTGATCTACAGCAACACGGACTTCGCGTTCTCGGAGGCCACACGAACCTTCGATGCGGCCCAGGATTGGACATCGCGGGGCATCAAGTCGCTCTCGGTCCACTTCGCAGGCGCAGCGGAAAACAGCGGCACGCTGTACCTCAAGATCAACAACACCAAAGTCGTCTATGACGGCGACCAGGCGGACCTGGCCAGGAGCGTCTGGCAGGCATGGAACATCGACCTGTCCAAGGTCGCGGGAAACATGGCGAAGGTGACGTCGCTGACGATCGGCATCGAGGGCTCCGGGACCGCCGGAACGCTGTACGTCGACGACATCCGGCTCTATCCCAAGGCCCCCGAGTTCATCACGCCGGTCGATCCGGGTAACGAGGATTTGGTGGCGTACTACGCTCTGGACGGCAACGCCAAAGACAGTTCCGGCAACAAGCTTGACGGCGTCTTCACGGCCGGCACGGCCGAGTGGGTGGAAGGTCACGACGGCCAGGCCCTCCAGTTCAACGGCGCCACCGGGTACGTCGACCTGGGCAACAATGAGGCAATGAACCTCACTGAGGCGATGACGGTCGCCTGCTGGCTGAGGGACGACGGGTATACGACCGGATGGCAGGCCATCTTCACCAAGGGCCTGGGCTGGCGTCTACAGAGAAATGGCACCCAAGCCAACCTGGAGTGGACATGTCCTCCAAGTTCCTATCTGTACAGCAAGAGCACCTTCGACGATGGGGAATGGCATCACGTCGCCGGCACGTTCGACAGCCAGAGCCAGGCGATTTACGTCGACGGCGTGTTGGACGCCGAGCAGGCGGTGACCCAGCCCATCGCACCGACCACGTATCGCGTCCTGATCGGCTCCATCGACACCCTGACCGAGCGAGTCTGGCACGGCCCGATCGACGAGGTCCGTCTCTACAACCGGGCGCTCTCGGCGGGCGAAATCCTCTCGCTGGCGGATCAGACTACGCCAAGACACAAGGCGTTCTAGTATCCCCACAGCCGAAACGGACAATCGCAGGACGAATCCAAAGGGCCGTGAGTCGCACTCACGGCCCTTTCTTCGTCTTCCGACGGGTCCTATTTCGGCCGTCGCCGTCCAAGCTGCAACCGCAGTCATACCCTGGCAGGCGATTGCCAGATGGCTCTGGAACGGGTATCATCCCGCTTGATGCAGCCGCCGGAGCCTGGCTGACTCCGCGGCGCTGGTGCTTCAGAAAGGAAATAATGATGACAGAACAAGGCGGAAGAATGAGACAAGTGACCCGACGTGATTTTCTCGGGGCGACGGCGGCCTGTGCGGCCTTTACCATCGTGCCCCGGCACGTTCTGGCAGGCTCCGGCCAACCGGCCCCGAGCGACAAGCTCAACCTCGGCTGCGTCGGCGTCGGCGGCATGCAGGGCGGCAGCGACGTCAACAGCGTCAGCAGCGAGAACATCTACGCCCTGTGCGACGTGGACGAGCGGAACCTGAACCAGACCGGAGCCAAGTACCCCAACGCCAAGCGGTACAGGGATTTCCGCGAGATGCTCGACAAGGAGCGGAAGAACCTCAACGGAATCACCATCACGATCCCCGATCACATGCACGCCAGCGTGGCGCTGTGGGCGATGGAGCGCGGCATCGCCGTGCACTGTCAAAAGCCGCTCACCCAGAGCGTTTGGGAAGCGCGCCTGTTGACCAAGGCCGCCCAGAAGTACAAGGTCCCCACGCAGATGGGCAACCAGGGTTACTCCTCGGTCGCGACGCGCGTCGCCTGCGAGATCATGTGGAACGGCGATCTTGGCGACATCACCGAAGTCCACTCCTGGAGCGGCGGCGGCTTCTCCCGCGACATCACGGCCTGGCCTCCCGTCGAGGAAGTGCCCAAGGAGCTGAACTGGGATCTCTGGACCGGCCGGGCCCCCGAGCACACGTACAGCTCGAAAATCCACCCCTGGAACTGGCGTGGATTCCTGGACTATGGCACGCAGATGATCGGCGACTGGGGCATCCATCAGCTCGGACCGGCCAACTGGGGTCTGCAGCTCGGCAGTCCCACGAGCGTCGAGTGCACCGCGGTCGAGGGCGTAAATCCCGCGACCTACCCGAGTTACTCGTGCAAGATGGAGTTCCCGGAACGACCGAACAAGTACGTCCCGTCGGGCAAGATGCCGCCGGTGACGGTCTGCTGGTACGAGGGCAAGATGGCCGGCAACTTCAAGCCGCCGGAGGGTCTGACCGGCGAGGACCTCAAGGACTTCAACGAACTCTTCGTCGGCACCAAGGGCTTCATGGGCACGGGCGGCCGCGGCGAGAGCGTCCGCTTGACCCCGGAATCGAAGATGCAGGGCTTCAAAAAGCCGCCGGAGGTGATCAAGCGTTCCCCCGGCCACTTCGAGGACTGGATCCGCGCCTGCAAGGGCGGCGAGTCCGCCTGCTCCAATTTCGGCATCGCCGGACCCTACACGGAATGGATGCTGCTCGGAGCGATCTGTTGGCGGTTCCCGAACGAGAAACTCCTCTGGGACGGAAAAAACCTGCGGTTCACCAACAACGAGAAGGCGAATGACTACGTCAAGCCCTATTTCCGCAAGGGTTGGGAGCTCAAAGACGTTGTGATTTGATCGAGTAGAGCCTCACTGAGGCAGTTCACGGCGGCCTGCGGATTCTGGATCAAGAGTCCGCAGGCCGCCGAGCTTTGATCAAGACACCTCACCGGCCCACCGCCTTCTTGCCCACGCCGCGGGAGGCCAATTGCTTGAGCGAGGGCAGGTGCTCCGCATACACGCCGCGGGGCGTCGTGCCGCGACTCTTGCAGATCGAAGCGGCCATGCCGACGACCTCACCCATCATGCCGCCCGTCCGCATCACGCGGATGGTCCCCAGCGCCACGTGCGTGACGCTGATATCCCGCCCCGCCATGAACAGATTTTCGACATTTCGCGAGTACAGGCAGCGGTACGGGATCGGATAGGGCTTGATCGCCGGGGTCTTGCAGATGGTCTTGAACTCCTCGCCGGGGAAGTGCTCGGTGTTCTTCGGATCGGGGTAGTGCAGGTCGATCGACCACGTCGTGGTGACGAACGCGTCCGGATACTCCTTCTGCTCCTGCACGTCCTGCTGCGAGAGGATCACGTCGCCCAGCAACCGACGAGATTCTCGCTTGCCCGCGATGTAGGCGACCCACGAAAGTTGCCGGTTCGTGTACTTGTCCTTTTCTCTACTGTGGTTCTTCAGAAAAGCCCAGTTTCCGTAGACCGCCCGCAGCGCATGGTCGCGGATCGATTCGAAGTCGGCGATCTGGTCCTTGTTCAGACCGGTCTCCCAGTTCCAGTCGCCGCGTGTGGCGTGCTCGCAGCTTGACTCCGTAAACGCCAGTGCCCACGGGCACTCGGGGAACGGAGCGGACTTGAGCGTCTCGACCGTGTACCATTGCGCCGAGGCGCCCATCGTCATTTTGTCCGGCTCCTGGGGCGCGAGGGTCTCGCCTGTCTCTTGCCAGCTCTCACGACCCATACGGTGCTCCGCTCCGGCCAGGAACCCCACGGTCCCGTCGCCCGTGCAGTCGGCGAACAAAGGAGCGATGAAGCGAAGCTCCTTGGAGGTCTTGATGTCCCTCGCGATCACGGCGGCGATCCGGTCGCCCTGTTTCTCGACGGCATGGGCATGCATATTGAGGAAAAGACGGATGTTGGGTTCATCCCGCACGAGGCGAAGTTTCTTCTCGTCGTTGTAGAATCCGGCGGGCCGGG
>CALMMH010000249.1 GCA_937868145.1 uncultured Phycisphaerales bacterium | reverse complement strand
CTCGGATTCGAGGTGGCGGGCCTGGACAAGAGCTACTCACAGCTCGATCCGACAAACTTTCACAAGATGATCGAAGCTGCGGTCAAGGAGTTCCCGAACTTCAGGGTCGTCGCTACGACGCTGCGGCACGCCAAGACCGCGACGCGAAACGACTGGGGCGCGGTCATGTACGCCGATGGGCAGTTCTACGACGCGACGTTGCGGCCGGACCTGGAGATCTACGACCGCGTCGGCGGCGGCGACAGCTTCGCCTCCGGCCTGATCTACGGCTTGATGGAAGGCAAGAGCCCCGAACAGGCGGTCAATTACGGCGCCGCCCACGGCGCGTTGGCGATGACCACGCCGGGCGACACCACCATGGCTACGCTCAGCGAAGTTGAAAAAGTGATGAAGGGCGCCGGCGCCAGAGTGGATAGATAGATGGGACAAAACATGATTGCAGAGACAGTGAAATGGGTCGGCGGAATTGACGGCGTGCTGGAGATGATCGACCAGCGCCGGCTGCCGACGGAATATGTGATGCTGAAAGTCCGAAGCGTCGAGCAACTCCACGAAGCGATTCGGACGCTGGCGGTTCGCGGCGCTCCGGCCATCGGCGTCTCGGCAGCTTATGGCCCGGTGCTGGCCCTCCAGTGGCTTGAGAAACCCAGGAACATGCAGGAGGCGGTGGACCACGCCGTCAAGACATGCGATTACCTCGCCACGTCACGTCCCACGGCGGTGAACCTCTTCTGGGCTCTCGACCGCGTTCGAGCCAAGACAAAGGGGGTCGCCGCAGAACCTGAGGCAACGTCCCGACGACTCGCAGAAGCCCTGCTGGCGGAGGCCAACGCGATTCATGCCGAAGACGTCGAAATGTGCAAGCGGATCGGCGAGAACGGCGAGAAGTTCATCCGCGACGGGTTCGGCGTCCTGACTCACTGCAACGCGGGGGCCTTGGCCACGGCCGGGCAGGGAACCGCACTGTCGGTCATGTTCGAAGCCCAGAAGAAAGACAGGCGATTCGAGGTCTATGCCGATGAGACGCGACCTTTGCTGCAGGGATCGCGTCTGACCGCCTGGGAGCTTCAGCGGGCTGGAATCAAAGTGACCGTGATCTGCGACAACATGGCGGGCTTTCTGATGAAGCAGGGAAAGATCCAGGCGGTGATCACCGGCGCCGACCGCATCGCGGCCAACGGGGACACCGCCAACAAGATCGGCACTTACAGCGTCAGCGTGCTGGCCAGACACCACGGCATCCCGTTCTACATCGCCGCGCCGTCGAGCACATTCGACCTGAGCCTCTCGACGGGTGCGCAGATCCCCATCGAGCAGAGAGACACTTCGGAAGTAACCTGGATCGGCAGCACACACGTAGCGCCGGACAACGTCGGCGTCTACAACCCCGCCTTCGACGTTACCCCGGCCCAGAACATCGCCGCGATCATCACGGAGAAAGGTGTGATCGAGAGCCCCAACCCCGACCGCATTCGCGCTTTGCTTGGATGAACCCGTCAGGCGACGGCGACGACCTGCTTGACCTCGGGCACGCGCTCCTTCAGGATGCGCTCGATGCCCATCTTCATCGTCATGGTCGCGCCGGGGCAGCCTCGGCAGGCCCCCTGCAGACGGACGCGAACGCTCTTGTCCTCGTCGACGCCCAGCAGCTCCACGTCGCCGCCGTGGCCCTGCAGGGCCGGACGAACCATTTCTATCACTTCGGCGACCTTCTCTTCGAAGGTTTTCCCATCGCCGGCTTCATTCGGATTGACTTTTTCAGTCATAAGCAATCTCCAACAACCAAAGGGGGTCATTATAGTGCATCGCGAGCCCGCGGCAAACCCTTTTCTCCATACACCCCGCATCGCGAAGAGTTCTCGCTATTGACAACCGTGGAGAAACGGGGTACGTATAGAGTCTGTGTGTAGGATCGCAGCTTTATTTATATGGGAGGTTCAATAATGAAGGGTTTGTTGGTTGGCATGTTGCTGGCTGCCCTGGCGGTTGCCGGCTGTGCGTCGAGCGATGCTGAGAGCCAGGCTGTGGCCGGCTACAATTTCTCGGGTCTGGACAAGATCGCGATCGTCGAAGTGACCGGCCGGGTCTACGGCGAGACCGTCAAAAATCAGATCAGCAATCTGTTCACGATGGCGCTGATGAAGAAGGGCTACGTGTTCATCGAGCGCAAAGATGTGAAGGCCATCCTGAAGGAACAGGAATTCCAGGCCTCAGATCTGACGACGGACGCAGGTGCCGCCAAAGCGGGTCAGATCCTCAACGTCCCGGCGGTAATGATGATCGACATCCCCAAGTACAAGGGGGAGAAGATGGAGATGTCGGCCAAGCTGATCGACGTGGAGAACGGAACGATTCTCTGGATGGGCACCGGCTCGGGCAACACGGGCAAGGGCCTGGCCACAATCGGTGGAGCCATCGCAGGCGCTGCGGCGGGTGCCGTGCTGGCCGGCGGCGACTCCAGCGACCGCGTGGTCGGCGGCGTCATCGGCGGCGTAGTCGGCGGCGTGGCGGGCAACGCATTGTCTCCCAGTGTGGAAAAACAGGTGAAGAAGGTCGTCGC
>CALMMH010000248.1 GCA_937868145.1 uncultured Phycisphaerales bacterium | reverse complement strand
GCGGCGCCCGGCGGATCTGGCCGATGACGCCCTGCTCGATGACGAACCGCGACGAGACGCGGTCCAGGTCCTTGAGCGCCCCGATCGTGTCGCGGATGTAGTCGACGGTCCGGTCGAACTCCTTCTGGGCGTCCGGCAGCGTCTTGCCGATCTCCCACATCAGGAGCTTGACGACCTCGTCCCGCCGCTCCTTCATGCAATAGGCGAAGCCCTCGACGTGCCGGATGCGGTCCTCGACGGACATCGTCGGCCAGGCGCCCCGGCCATGGTCGTACGCCTTGCACGCGGCGTCGAGCGCCTCGGCGGCCTGCTCGGCTCCCAGCAAGGGATAGCTGCCAATGCGTTTGGGCCGAACCGCACCGTCGAGCGATTCGCAAACCGGCGAGAACACGTCCTGCTGCGGTCCCGACCAGATTCGGATTCGGCCGTTGCAGAGGTACTCCCGCTGCTCCAGAGCAGCGGCGATGCGGTGAGTCTCCGGGATCATTTCAAGCGAGGGGAACAGTTCGGCAGCGATCTTGTCCATCATGGCAGCCATCCTTTCTCAGGAACCGTCCAACAACCACAATCCTCTCGGCTCGCCGCAAGAAGGATAACACGGCGGCCGGCCAAACGTCAACCGCCCGGCAGAACTCAATACTGTCCCGGCACGGACTTCGCCACGATGACCTGCCTCTTCCAGACGAAGTACCAGAGGGCTCCCACGATGAAGCCGAGGACCAGGACGAGAAACCACGTGAGCTTGTGCGTGTGGCTCTCGAAGAACCGCAGGTCGCGAAAGAGCAGATCGATCACCTGGATCAACCAGAAGAGGATGCGATGCGACCGACGGGCCTACAGACTGCGTTTTTACCTTCACCCGGGTCCGATCATTCCCGACCGCTTTCGGGAGCCTCGCCCGGAGGCCATGAGGCTTATGCCACCCCCACTGTGGGAGTTCTCTGATGGCGTTCTCGTCAGCGAATCCAGTAGGGTGAGGGCAAACGAACACCAGTACGACCATTCAATGAGGAGTCACTATGGGCACTGCGCTGATAGACACGCT
>CALMMH010000247.1 GCA_937868145.1 uncultured Phycisphaerales bacterium | reverse complement strand
AATTGCGCGAGGGCATCGATCTCGAAGTCACGGTCTATACGATCGAACGGGCGACCGTCGAGATCGAGCCCAACGACGGGAGACGACGCGTCGTCCTGGAAACGCAGGCCGAGGGCGAGGTCAAGCGATTCGAGGCCGGCACGATGTTTGTGAAAGTTCCCAAGGAGCCCAACGATGCGATCGGCCGCGTCCTGGAGCCGGATGGGAGAAAAAGCCGTCGCAGCCTGAGACTCCTGGGCGGTCCGGTAAAAGGCGAGGTCTATCCTGTGTTCAAGCTCGACGGGTATGTGCCTGTGACCCTCGGGCCGGCCAGACCGCTGGAGGAGAAGCGGGAATTCGACAAACCGATCACTTTCGAGACGGTCTATGGGCCGGAGAAACGGGTCAGTTTCAGCGGCTCGCCCGTCGGCGGCCTGAGGTGGCTGGCGGACGGCGAACACTATCTCCAGAACCGCGATGGGCGGTTGTACAAGGTACACGCGGCCAGCGGACGCTCGACGTTGTTCGTGGACCCGAACGTTCTGTCCGCGGCCCTGGGCCGTGCGCCCGCGATCCGGCCGAAGGACGTCGAATCGATCTCCAAGCGGACCTGGTTTCACATGAGCCCCGATTGCAACGCGATCCTGATCGACTACGCGGACGATCTCTATTACTGCACACGGGACGGAGCCACCGCCGTGCGCCTGACTTCCACGCCGGGCCGCGAGGAACACAGCACGTTCGACCCGCAAGGGCGGTTCGTCGCCTTCGTGCGGGACGGCAACCTGTACGTGGTGGACGTCGCCACGCAGACCGAGCGCGCCCTGACCACCGACGGCGGCGGTCTGATTCGAAACGGCCAAGCCGACTGGGTCTATTACGAGGAGGTCCTGAACCGCCAGGGGAAGCTGTTCTGGTGGAGTCCGGATTCCTCGGCCATCGCCTTCATGCGGACCGACGACGCGCCGGTGCCGGAGTACACTCTCACGAACGACGCCACGCGGGGAGAGCGGGTGGAACAAACCCGCTATCCGCGAGCGGGCGAACCGAACCCGACGGTGAAGCTGGGGATCGTTGCGGTCGCCGGCGGGGCCGTGCGATGGGTGGATCTTGGCGAGTATACGGAAGGGACTTATCTGATTACCGGCGTCAGCTGGTTGCCCGACAGCGAGCGGATCTATTTCTTCGTTCAGGACCGGGCCCAGACCTGGCTCGACGTCAGCACGGCGTCGAGGCGTGGCGGCGAGCCCAAGCGGTGGTTTCGCGAGACGACCGAGGCGTGGGTCGAACCGGGCGTGATGGAATTCCTGGACGACGGAGACTTCCTGCTCTCCAGCGAGCGAACCGGCTGGAAGCACCTCTATCTGTACGACAAGGACGGCAAGCTGAAGCGCCCTGTTACGGAGGGTCAGTGGGAGGTGCGGGAGATCCATCGCGTGGACGAAGAGGCCGGCTGGATCTATTTCACCGGCACGCGCGATTCGCACATTTCGGAGAATCTGTATCGTATTCCGCTGGCCGGCGGCGATGTTCAGCGGCTCACCGAGGAACCGGGCCAGCACCACGTGAACGTCAGTCCCAACGGGAAGTGCTTTATCGATACCTGGAGCAACGCGAGCACGCCGACCAAGGTCGCCCTTCGCGCGACCGACGGTGCGATGATTCGCATGCTCGACACGAACCCTGTGTATGAGCGGCAAGAATACCGCTTCGGCGCCTGCGAGTCTTTCCAGATCCCGATGTCCGACGGCTTCCTGCTTGAGGCCGGTTTGGTGAAGCCGGCCGACTTCGACGAGAGTCGAAAATACCCGGTTTGGTTCACCACCTACGGCGGGCCCCACATGCCGAGCGTCTCCGACTCCTGGCAGGGCGGTCGAACCTGGGATCACATGCTGGCCGGGATGGGCGCCCTTGTGTTTCGATGCGATCCCCGCTCGGCCAGCGGCAAAGGAGCCTGTTCCGCCTGGACAGCCTACAAACAATTGGGTATCCAGGAACTCAAGGATATCGAGGAAGCCATTGAGTGGCTCAAGCAGCGGCCTTACGTGGACGGCGAGCGGATCGGCATGAGCGGCTACAGCTACGGCGGCTTCATGACGGCCTACACCCTGACGCACAGCAAGCTCTTCGCGGGCGGAATCGCCGGGGCGCCGCCCACGGATTGGCGTTTCTACGACTCGATCTACACAGAGCGGTTCATGGACACGCCGCAGAACAACCCCGAGGGCTACGAGCGGACCAGCGTCGTCAACGCAGCCAAGGATCTCCACGGACAACTTCTGCTCGTGCACGGCGGCATCGATGACAACGTTCACCTCCAGAACACCTTCACGCTCGTGGAAGCCCTGCAGGAGGCGGACATGCCATTCCAGGTCATGATCTACCCGCAATCCCGTCACGGCGTCGGCGGCATGCATTACGATCGGCTCGTGGTGAATTTCATCCGGAAGGTGCTCCAACTGCCCGACCAGGACAATCTCGATTGAGTCCTCCGGTCGCGGCTGCGGCGATGCAATGAAAAACCGACGTCCGATCGGAGTCGGGCGTCGGTTTCTTGGAGGACAGTGAACTGTGGTCCTCACAGTGTGGCCTCGGGATCAAAGGCCAAGCGGGCCTCGGGTCACGGCTAGAAGCCGTAGACGACCCGGAGCTGTTCGTTTGTGGGTATTTCCGCGTAGTACTCCCCTCGGGGTCCCACGTACCAGGCGCCGTCCCGCGTGAGCTTGACAGAGGTTCTGGAGCCGTTGGAGTTCGTGACCCAGACGGTGATCGAGCTATCGATCACCACCGGGGCCGGCATGACAACCACTTCGCGTACCACCGGCGGATACACGACCGGCGGCTGATACACCACGACCGGCGGATGCATCACCACGGGCGGATACATGCGAGCGTACCGATGATGCCGCCAAGGCGGGCCGTAGTCCACATGCCGATGGATCGGCGGACAGCCTTCCGGGGCTACGATTCGATCTCCGAATCCCACGCCCAGTCCGATGCCGCTTCTGTGACCGAAATAAGAGATGGAGAAGTTCGTGTCCGCCCGCACGCCGGTGGTGAGCGTCAGAACTATGCCGGTCGCGAGCATCGCCAGGAGAATTCTTTGTCGTGTCATTGTCGTACCCTTTCCTTTGATCCGGTCCTACCCCTTGCAGGACGCCACTTATTTTCCCTTTCACCTATTAAAGGCAGTCTGCGGCCTGTCGGTAACGGTTTCTATGGGCGGTTTCTCCGCACGGCAGGAGGAATGTCCTTCATGGCAGTAGGAATACTCCCCCAAAAGGGATAGTTGCACATTGGCTGGTCTGCGGAGATAATGTCTCTTCCATCGCAGAGTGACAGGGGCCTTGGGGCTTGACGCCTCAGACGAGAAAGGAGACAGCGAATGAAATCTCATCGGCACACATCGGATGCGTTGAGGGTGTTCCTGGGGACCGTGGGAGTGCTGGTCCTGTTCCTGGCGGTTCTGCCGGCAGGTTCCTGTTGCCGGGCGGCGGACGCCGACGACGGCAAGCTGCGCATCATCGTGTTTGGCGCCCATCCAGACGACTGCGAGTTGAAGGCCGCAGGGACCGCTGCTCTGTGGGCGGCCCAGGGTCATCATGTGAAATTCGTCTCCGTCACCAACGGGGACATCGGGCATGCGGCGATGTCCGGCGGCACGCTGGCCCAGCGGCGCACCGCCGAGGTCAAGGAGGCTGCCAAAGTCCTGGGAATCGAGACCGAGGTGCTCGACATCCACGACGGCGAGCTGATGCCCACGCTGGAGAATCGCAAGGAGTTTGTCCGGCTGATTCGCCAGTGGAAGGCGGACATCGTGATGGGGCACCGTCCCAACGACTATCATCCGGATCACCGGTATGTCGGGGTGTTGATGCAGGACGCGGCCTACATGGTGACCGTGCGGTTCTTCTGTCCGGATGTGCCGCACTTGACGAAGAACCCGATCTTTCTATACCTCTCCGATGGCTTTCAGAAGCCCAATCCCTTTGCTCCGGACGTGGTTGTGGCCACGGATGCCGTGATCCAGAAGAAGCTGGATGCGATCTGGAGACTCGAGTCGCAGATCGAGTCGCTTTGGGCGACCGGCGACTTCGAGCGCGTCGTCTCGGTCCCGCAGGATCCGCAGGGCCGCGAGGAGCGGCGCAAGACCGTCAACGAACGAATCGCCCAGCGGGACAAGGGTGTTGCGGACAAATACCGCGGGAAACTGACGGACCTATACGGCGTCGAGAAGGCCAAGGAGATTCGCTACGCCGAGGCATTTGAACTCTGCGAATACGGCCGTCGCCCTTCGTCGGAAGAACTGAAGACGCTGTTCCCGATCTCTGCCCAGAAATAGGGATCTGACGTGCGATGTGAATGGCGGAGCAGGGCCGTCTTAACGCGCGGACTGGACGCCCACGTACTGAGTTCGGGCCTGGCCCAGGAGCTTGAGCATTTGGTCTGCCTGGCGTCGGATCGACGGATCGGTGCTGATCACACGCGAACTCCACTTGGCGTACTCGCGATTCAGCTGGACGCGGGCTTCGTCTTGGGTCATTGTCGCGGTGACGCCGAGGACGACTTCCGCGTCGTGGCCTTGGTGCATTTCCACCGGAAGGATCTTTTCCACCATCGTCCGCAGCCGGGCGCGTTCGATCTGGAGCCAGTCCGAAAGGTCTTTCAGAAGCTTCAGTTCCGTCGTGGTCACTTGTCCCTTGGCGGCTGCCACTCGCAGGCACAGATCGAGGATCTCGATCCGGCCGATGAGGGGCGCGATCTCGACGATTTCGCCGCAGATCGGTTGCAGATTGAGGGTCCCGCCGCGTCGGAAGAAGTTGGCGGTCTTTTGCAGGGCCCGATCCAGCTCCAGCTGGGCGCCGCTGGAAACTTGTGCCGATCCGAAGTTGGTTCTCACCCAAGCGTAGATGACGTTGACTTCCGGATCGAGCAGACGGCCATTGGCGGCTCCGACGCTGAAGGCCAGTCCGACCGCGAGGGTCTTGGCCCGTTGGATGTTGTCTTCGACGTCGACGTATCCGGTCTCGAGATTCTCGTACGGTCCGACGCAGGTGGAGCAGGCGAGCTGCTGGCCGTTCTGGTGGGATATCACCGACACGGTGTACTGAATCTGGCGACGGCCGGCGCGCGGCAGGACGAACCACTCCGGCGAGATCTGGCCGACCGCGGTCCAGTCCTCCAGCCGCGTCGTCTGACGGCACAGCCTCCCCATGTCCGCCTGATAGGCGAAATGAGACGAAGGGTTCAGGGGACCGTGCTTGGGCCGGTTCAAGATGGGCAGGGACTCGGTCTCGTTGTCCGTGACGTCCCGGATCGCGACGTGCAGCTCCACCTCATGCCCGTCGGTGGGGGCCTGGATGGTGCCGCACACGTCGATCAGGATCACCGATCGCCAGGATTCGCCCTCTGCTTGCCGGCCGATCCGGGTGCGGCAGTTGAACGCGCCGAGGTTCAGGGACTGGCATAACTCGGCAGGAACCTGCGATTCGCTGCGGTTGCCCGCGAGCTTGTTGACGTGGTCCCATGCCTTGCCCAGACGGCTACCGCCGCTTACGGGCAACTGCGGCGGCGTTCCTGAACGCAACCGCCTCCAGAGGCCCGCGCTTGAGTCCCTGATTCTTGCGACGATCTTGGTCAATCCTGTACGCATAGGGTTGATCGTATCCTTGAGATCCGCCGTCACGGCGGCGAGCCTATTGCACCTTGAACGGTTCGAGCTTTGCGGCCTGTTCGGCGGCCTCGTTCGCCACCGCGCCGTTTTCATCCAACGAGAAATCCAACTCCAGCAGCCGTCCGGACTCGATGTCCTGGAACGCGCAATGCATTCGCTGGTTCAGGTCATAGCTGTAGGTCACCTGGATCGGCCGTTCCGCCGGACGGTCCGGCGGCAGGTCGAGACTGTGCGTGGAGATCCGGTTGACGTATGCGGGATCGACGTCCTCGCCCTGCGTGATGGTCACTTCGACGCGCTTCTGGCCTTCGGAAACCGTGTAGAACGTCTGCGAGATCTCGCACGGCAGGGGCGTATTCTTCTTCAGGATGATCCGGTTCTGCACGACTCGCCGGCCGGTCTCCTTGTCGATCGGGGCGCAGATCGTGCCGTAGCTGTGGTTGCAGACGTCGGTCAGGCTGATGTCTTTGAGGCCTTCGCGGATGCCGGAAGCGACACCGTCGGGATCGATGCGAAGCTTGGTGATGCCCGCGTGCAGGGCCGCGCCGAGGGCGACGCATTCATCTACATTGATCGAGCACTCCGGCGGGAAGCCGAAGATCTGTTCCAGATGCGTGCGGATCAGAGGCACTCGCGTGCTGCCGCCGACCAGCAGGACCGTGGTGACATCGGACGGTTTGAGTCCGGCTTCTTCGAGGACCACTTCCACGAGCATGTCCGCGCGGGCCACCAGCGGGGTGATGCCTTGGTCGAATATTTCTCGTGTGACCTCCGCCCGCATGCTGCCGTTCGGGCCGTAGAGCATCGTCTTGGCCACCGGCCGACGGGAGAGCGTTTTCTTGATGTCTTCCGCTTCGTCTTCGTACTTGGCCCGTTCCTCCTCGCTGGTGATCAGACCCACGCCGAACTTGTCATGGTACATCTTCTGGAGCGTGTCCAGGACGGTTTTGTCGAAATCAATGCCGCCGAGAGCGTGGTCGCCCTGGGAGCACAGGATCTCCATGTCCAGACCATTGAC
>CALMMH010000246.1 GCA_937868145.1 uncultured Phycisphaerales bacterium | reverse complement strand
TCAACAGACAACTGGCGGAGGCCGAGGCCAAGCAGAAACGGGAGATTGCGTCCGTCCAGGCCCGCGAAGAGGCGGAAGCCAAGAAGGTCCAGTCGGTCGAGCGGGAGAAGTCGGAAAAGGCGAGGATCGCGGCCGACGAGGAGATCGCAGTCGCGGACGAGAACAAGCAGCGGCAGATCATCGTCGCCCGCCGGAGCAAAGAGCGGACCGACGCCGTCGAAACGCAGCGCGTCGAACGGGACCGCGACCTGGAAGCGACCGAGCGTCAGCGGGTCGTCGCCATTGCACAGGTTGGCAAGGACAAGATGGTCGAAGGAGAGAAGAAGCAGTTGCAGGCGGTCGTTCGCGAACGCGTGATGGTCGAAAAGTCCGTCGCCGAAGAAGAGGAACGGATCAAGGATGTCCGCGAGTTCGCCGGGGCGGACCGTCTGAAGAAAGTGGAGATCACCAAGGCCGAGCAGGAAGCCGAGCAGGCTCTGGTCAAGAACATCAAAGAGGCGGAAGCCTCGAAGAAGGCGGCCGAGTTCTACGCTCAGCAGCAGCTCATCGAGGCCGAGGCCAACATTGCGGCGGCCGAGAAAAACGCCGACGCCAAGAAGACGCTGGCCGCCGCGGCGGTGAAAGAGCAGGCGGTGGAAGGGACCGCCGAGGCGGAGGTCATGCAGATCAAGGCCGCAGCCATCGAGAAGCAGGGCACCGCGGAGGCCAAGGTTCTCGAATTGAAGTACCACGCCGAGGCCGACGGCATCCGGGACAAGGCCGATGCGATGAAGCTGTTCGACGGCGTGGGCAAGGACCACGAGGAGTTCAAGCTGAGGCTCAACAAGGATCGGGACATCGAGTTGGCCGAGATCCACATCCGCAAGGACATCGCCCAGGAGCAGGCGAAGATCGTCTCCGAAGGCCTCAAGAGCGCCAAGATCGAGATCGTCGGCGGCGAGAACCGGTTCTTCGAACGATTGGTCAACTCCATCACGACCGGCAAGAGCGTCGACGGCATGGTCTCGCACAGCAAAGTCCTGGGCGACGTGCGAAACGCTCTGATCGGACCGGACGCGGAAACCGCGAGGAATCACATTTGCAGGTACATCTCTCAGTTCGGCCTGAACACGGAAGACGTCAAGAACCTGACGATCTCGGCGCTGGTGATGAAGTTGATGGCCCAGGCCGACGGGGAACAGAAGGGCGTCCTCAACGGGATTCTCAATACGATCAAGGAACTGGGAATCGGCGAAAAGCCGGCCGGCGACTGGGTGGCTGCGAAGGTTGTGAACTGAGCCGTTGACGTTGCGGAGGACCTGACAGATGGAAACCAACGCCACGGGCAAAGACGCCGGCGCACCGGGCGCAGCGGCGCAGGACCAGGGCCAAATTCGAAACGGCACGTATGAGATTCTTCGCGGCCGGCTCGTCGGTCATGGCAAGGAGCTTCGCAGTCGGCTCGACAAGCTGAACAAGGCCCGCAAGGAGGTCTTTGGCGGCGTCGACACCCGGCTGCTCTCCAGCCAGCGGATCTCGACCGGCAACAAGTGCGTGCCCCGGGACATGGTGACGATCGGAGACCGGTTCATCTTCGGCTACAACGTCTTCGTCGGCCTGCGGGCGGAGACCACGCTCGAGGACGTGTTCGCCATCTACCAATGGAAGGGCGGCTCGTTCTCGCCCTGTCCGCTCGAGGCGATCCGCAACGCGCAATTCGAGACCGATTTCAAGAACCTGTACCTCTATTACCGCAAGACGGTGTTCGCGAAGTTCTCCGTTATCGGGCACCATCTGTACATGGTCTTTCGCGTGGGACGCGAGGTCACGGACGTCAAAGCGTTCAAATGGCTCATCCAGGGCAACACGCTGCAATATGTGGACGGCCGCAGCGAGCACGAGTGCGTCTTCCCGTCCCAGCACGGCTTCGAGTGGAAGCGAACGACGCAGGACATGATCCGCCAGGGCAAGAATCCGCACATCTCCCTCGAGGACCGCGTCTTCGTCGAGACCGTCGGCGGCGACCTGACGATCAAGATCGAGAACAACACCGAGACCGGCAAAGGCATCTACTCCGAGCCGGTCGACAATCCGGACCAGACTCTCAGCGACGCGGAGGTCTACTACGCCGTGGTCGGCAACGTGATCGCGCTGAAGGTCAAGCCCTATGAGGAGAAGCGGTTCCGGTACTTTCTCTACAATGAGAAAGTCCGCAGGGCCATCCGCCTGGACGCCATCGAGCAGGCGTGTCTCTTGTTGCCGGAGGATCACGGGCTGATCTTTTCCCGTGGCTACTATCTCCAGACGGGCGAGCTCAAGCAATTCGAGATTCAGACCGACGACATGGTCTTCGAGAAACGCGTGGATTCGCCCAACGGCGAGGACTACCTCTACGTCTTCCACAACCGCGACGCCGGCGTGTACGTGCTGCTCTCGTACAACATCATCGAGCAGAAGGTCGGAACACCGGTCGTTTGCAGCGGCTACTCGCTCTTCCAAGACGGCATGCTCGTCCACTTCCGCGCCGACGAAGAGGCCAAGAGACATCACGTCGTCCAGGTCTGGCAGACCCCGTTCTACGGCCCGGATTTCCAGGTGCCCGTCAAGCAGCAGACGGAGCTGTATAAGATCGGCAATCGGGACATCGTCCGGTGCATGGCCGAGTGCACGGAGATCCTGGCTCTGACCGGCCGGGAAGAGTCCTACGTGAATCTCTATCTGGACATCGCCCGCAAGGCCGGCGAGATCCAGGACGCGTATTTCTGGATCGCTTCGCCGGAGACTTGTCGTCTGGACGAGCCGCTCGACGGCATCCGACAGGCGGCCCAGGCGGCAGTCGACGAGTACGAAAAGGTCGTTCGTACGAAGGCCAATACGCGGGCCGAGATCGACAAAGCCGCTCAGAACGTGCGAGAGATCATTGCGGCGCTGGACTATGACCACATCGACGAGATCGGCGAATTCGTCGAGTTTCTGACGAAGCTACGCTCGATTCGCGGCACGGTCATCTCCCTGCGGGACCTCCGCTACGCGGATATCGAGACGGTCACGTCGCTTGAAAACGAGGTCGCCGGACACACGGAAAAACTGTCGCGCCAGTGTGTGGAGTTCCTGCTCAAGCCCGAATCGCTCGATCCCTATCGAAAGAGCATCGAGCAGCGCAGGCAGAAGGTGCCTGCCCTGGCCAAGGTGGCGGATGCGAAACAGTTGCAGCAGGAGGTGGCCCAGACGGCCGCCGGGCTGGAGATGCTCACCGACATCGTCAGCAATCTCAAGATCGAAGACGCGACCCAGACGATTGCGGTCATCGACCACATCTCGCTGGTCTACTCGCAGGTCAACCAGGTCAAAGCGGCTCTGGCCAATCGGCTCAAGGAGCTGGGCCGGGTCGAAGGGCAGGCGGAGTTCGTCTCGCAGCTCAAGTTGATCGATCAGTCGGTGATCAGCTACCTCGACGTGTGCGACACGCCGGAGAAATGCCAGGAGTATCTCACCAAGGCGATGGTCCAACTCGAGACGCTGGAAGGGCGGTTCGCGGACTTCGAGGACTTCCTCCTCCAGCTCACGGAGAAGCGAGAGGAGCTGTGCGATGCGTTCGAGTCCCGCAAGGTCCGGTTGATCGCCGAGCGCAACCAGCGGGCCTCCGGCCTGATGGCCTCGGCCGAGAGGATCCTCAAGGGTGTCACGAATCGCGCTCGGAGCTTCTCGGAGATCGACCAGATCAACGGCTACTTCGCCTCCGATCTGATGATCGATCGTGTCCGCGAAACCATCGAGCAGATGAAGGCCCTGGGGGACTCGGTCAAAGCCGAGGACATCGCCAACCGGCTCAAGACCATTCACCAGGACACGATCCGGCAGCTGAAGGACAAACAGGCTCTCTACGAGGAAGACGATACCCTTATTCGCCTGGGGACCCATCGGTTTGCGGTCAATCAGCAACTGCTCGAAGGGACGGTCGTCCAAAAGGACGGGCGATTGTGCTTCCACCTGACCGGCACCGGCTTCTTCGAGCCGATCGAAGACGAAACGCTGGAGCAGACCAAGGACGTCTGGGATCTCAGCGTGGTGTCCGAGACGCCGGACGTGTACCGGGCCGAGTATCTGGCGTTCAAGATGCTGCAGGACCTGCTGGCCGGTCCGGTCGCCCAGAGGGACGAGATTCGGGCGTTGCCGCCGGAAGGGCTGCTGGCTCGCGTTCAGGCCTTCATGGGGCCGCGATATGACGAGGGCTACATCAAGGGCGTCCACGATCATGACGCCGCGTTGATCCTGCGGTCGCTGCTGGAGATCCGGGCGACGGCCGGCCTGCTCCGCTACGACACGCGGGCCCGCGCCGTGGCGACCCTGTTCTGGCACGCCGGCGGAATCCCGCGAGAGGAAAAAGAACTCCTCAGGGCCCGGATCACGGGGATGGGTTATGTCCACGCGATGTTCGGGCCCAGCGAGGCCCAGCGCGGCTATGTCGCCGAGATCAAGAGTCGCCTCGACAGCTTCATCAAGATCAGCGGGCTCCTCGATCCGGAGATGGCTCAGGAAGCTGCGGAGTACCTCTTCCGCGAGCTTGCGGGCGAGGACGAATTCGTGGTCAGCCAGATCGCCCGCGACCTGAAAGACCAGATGGAGCAACATCTGACGAAGCGGGGCTTTTCCGACAGTCTCAAACGATCGATGCAGGCGTTGACGCAGGACCCCATCGGCGCCTTCCGCCTGTTGACGGACTGGGCGCAGTCCTACCTCGCGGACTCTGGCCGGGGCGACCGATGTGAATACGCGGCGGAGATCGCCGCTTTGCTGATGCCGGGGCTGGGAGTGAAGTGGACGGTGATCCCGGCCGGGGTGGAACGGGAAATCGCGGGAATGTCCGGGTCGCATCCGCGAATCGAGCAGGGCACATATCGGCTCAACTACTGCCATTTCATGGCGCGGCTGTGGTGTCATGAGAGGCACGCGGCGCCGCGGTTCGTTCAGTATCTCAAATGCAGAAACGCGGTTGTCGAGCGGTACGGCAAGGAACTACACCTCGATGAGTTCCAGCCGCACGTGCTGACGACCTTCGTGCGGAACACGCTGATCGACAAGATCTACCTGCCCCTGATCGGCGACAACCTCGCCAAGCAGATCGGCGCCGCCGGCCAGGAGAAACGCACCGATCGGCAGGGGATGCTGCTGCTGATCTCCCCGCCGGGATACGGCAAGACCACGTTGCTGGAATACGTCGCCAATCGGCTGGGCCTGACCTTCGTGAAGATCAATGGGCCGGCTCTGGGCAGCCGGGTCGTGTCTTTGGACCCTGTCGAGGCCCCGAACGCCGCCGCTCGCGAGGAACTGGCGAAGCTCAATCTCGCGTTGGAGATGGGCGACAACGTGATGATCTACGTGGACGATATCCAGCACACGAATCCGGAGTTTCTCCAGAAATTCATCTCGCTGTGCGACGCCCAGCGTCGGATCGAAGGCGTCTACAAGGGCCGCGCGCGGACGTACGATCTGCGGGGCAAACGCGCCTGCGTCGTCATGGCGGGCAATCCCTACACCGAGAGCGGCAAGCGGTTCCGAATCCCCGACATGCTTGCCAACCGCGCCGACACCTACAACATCGGCGACATCGTGGGCGACAACTACGACCAGTTCGTCATGAGCTATATCGAAAACTGCATGACCTCCAACCCCGTGCTGGAGAAGCTGACCCGCCGCAGCCATCGCGACGCGTACACCATTCTCAAGATTGCCGAGACCGGCCAACGGGAAGGGCTGGATTTCGAGGGCAACTACACCGCCGAGGAGGTCCAGGAATACGTCGCGACGATGAAGAAGCTTTTGGTGGTCCGCGACGTCGTGCTGAAGGTCAACCGCGAGTACATCCGCTCGGCGGGCCAGGCCGACGAATACAGGACCGAACCGCCATTCCTGCTGCAGGGCTCCTATCGCAACATGAACCGCATCGCCGGGCGGGTGCTGCCGGTGATGAACGACGCGGAGTTATGGACGCTCATCTACTCCACGTACGAGCAGGACGCCCAGATGCTCACCACGGGCGCCGAGTCGAATCTGCTGAAGTTCCGCGAATTGACGGGCCGCCTGGACGAGGAGCAAGCCCGACGATGGGACCAGATCAAGAAGACCTTCGGCCGCAACCTCCTCCTGGGCGGCGACAGCGACGACAAGGTGGAGAAGATCGTCCGGCAGATGAATGCCTTCAGCGCCGGACTGGATTCGATCAAAGAAGTTCTGGCCGAAGGGGTCACGGCGGTGCGCCGGCCTCCGCAGGGGGACGGAACATCAGGACCCGACAGCCTCCAATCCGCCGCTCAGGATGTCCTGGCGAAGATGGATCATCTCATCAGCGAACTGCGTCAGCAACGTCAGACCGAACAGCCCCAGCAGGCGGACAAGACGGCGCGCGATTCACACACGCTCATGTCGGTTCTGGAGGAACAGTTCCGGGCGATGGAAACCTGGCTGCTCCCGATGACGCACGGAGACAAGGCCGAACGGAACCGCGTGATCGACCAATTGATGGAGCGGTTCGCGACCATGGTTCGGGGCTACAACCGCCTGATCGAGGTGCTCGCGAGCCGCAAGGCGGAACGGGACGCAACTGCGGCGCGTCCCGAACCATCGCCGAAAAAGCCCCCGCGCAAGAGCAAACCTTGATCCGGCCGGGGCTGGATCAGCGACTCCGTCGTTTTCGT
>CALMMH010000245.1 GCA_937868145.1 uncultured Phycisphaerales bacterium | reverse complement strand
CGCGCAGGATTCAAAATCCTGTCCCCGCAAGGGGGTGAGGGTTCGATTCCCTCCTTCGGCATTCCCGTCTGTGGGACTTTGTGGGCGACGGATGAGGGCGGAATACGGCGTGTTGCGGGCGGAGCTTGGGTTCATTGGGCGTTGGCCGCAGCACCGTCGACGCCGGGGCTGATGTAGGTGCCGCCGTCGGCGACCGTGCGGACGGCCATCAGCAACTCGTCAAAATCCGCATCCTTGAGCATGTAGCCCTTGGCGCCGGCCTTGATCATCTGATCGACATACTGTCTGTGCGAATGCATCGACAACGCGATCACCTTCACGCCGGGCCACGTGCTGCAGATCCACCGCGTCGCCTCCAGCCCGCTGAGCACCGGCGGCATGCTGATGTCCATAATGATCACATCCGGCTGAAGCGTCGCAGCCAACTCCATCGCGCCGTCGCCGTCTTGGGCCTGGCCCACGACTTCCATGTCCTCCTGCTGCTGCAGGAACTTGCCCAACGCTTCCCGAATGATCGTATGGTCTTCGGCAATCACAATCCGTATCATCGAGCCCATCGTCCTCTTGCGGAATGATTCAACGAGTTCCCCGTCTGCGGAATTCATTTCGTTACGACACTCTATACGCAGGTCGGTTCGCGAGGTCGCATGGAATCCACCCCAGCAATGCAATCTACACAAAAGCGACTTTCGCGGGAACGCCCGTGTCCGCGATATCAGGAAATTCCTTACAGGGAGCCCGGTCTGCCGTAGAGTATGCTGCTTGCCAAGATTGCCAACGGTTCGATTTCGCCACAGGGAGTTGTCGCGCGGCGAGATCGGATCGATGGACAAGGGCTCGACTGACGCACGATGTCACGAGCGGTGGGAGGCCACGCCAACGAGGTTCGCGAATACCTCCTGGCAGACGACGACCCGTATCGTCTAGACGTCTGCGGCGATCCCGACGAGGGGCCAGACCCTGATCCGCAAGCCGGCCCGGTCCGTCCGGAAGATCGTCGGATATCCGTCGACCGCGGATCGATCGTTCGCAGGCCCGGATCTGCGACAATTCGGATTGGAGCAACCGTGACGGAGAAGCGTCTGGGAACGGTGAACGAGGTTTTGGTGGAGGCCGACGGGAAGTCCGAACCGGATCGCTGCGTCCTGCGGTTGTACGTCGCAGGCGCTACGCCCCGGTCGCAGGGGGCGATCCGGACGGTCAAGGGTATGTGCGAGAAGCATCTCGCCGGCCGATATGACCTGGAGGTGATCGACGTCTACCAGCAACCCGAGCTCGCTGGAGATGAGCAGGTCGTCGCCGCCCCGACGTTGGTGAAGGTTCTGCCGCCGCCGGCGCGGAGAATCATCGGCGACATGGCGGACGAAGAACGGATGCTCGTGAGGCTGGATCTGCAATCGAGAAAAGAGAAAGCCAGGAAATGAACACCGGAAACAACGATGTTCGAACGCAGGCCGGGCAGCCTGGCCTGAAGGAAGATTTGCGGCGACGATTGGAGGAGGCGGAGCAGGCCTTGCACGCGATTCGCCACGGGGAAGTCGATGCGATCGTCGTGGCCGGTCCGGACGGCGATCAGGTCTATTCGCTGACCGGCGCCGAGCATGCGTACCGGGTGATCGTCGAGACGATGAACGAAGCCGCTCTCACGGCGGATCTCGATGGGACGATCCTCTTCGCCAACCGGCGCTTCTGCGACCTGACGCGGACACCCATGCGCGAGACTCTGGGACCCAAGGTCCGGACGTTTGCTCCGCGGCCTGGGCAACCCGTGCTGGACAAGGTGATGGCGGAGGCTCTGGCCGGACCCGTCCAACGACATTTGACGCTGCAGGCCTCCGATGGAACGGTGGTCCCGGTCCTGCTCTCGGCCGGCCCCCTGCAAACCCCGGACGGCGTCAGCGTCTGTCTGGTGGCCTCGGATCTGACGGAGCTGGAGCGGTCGGCCGATTCGATCCGAGCCCTTCGCGAACAGCAACGGGCGCTGGAAGAAAGCGAGGAACGCTATCACCGGCTTTTCGAGGACGATCTGACCGGCGATTTCATCTGTACGCCCGCAGGGCGAATCCTCCTTTGCAATCCGGCCTTTGCCAGGATCTTCGGGTTCCGCTCGGCCGACGAGGCCGTTGGAACGAACATGCTGGATCTGTACTCTGACGTCGGCGAACGGGGGCTGATTCTCGAGAGACTCAAGCGGCAGGGAAAGATCGAGCACTTGGCGGCGTGGCGTCAACGCCGCGACGGCGAACCCATCTACATCGTCGAAAACCTCGTCGGGCGTCTCGACGAGCGGGGCGAGCTGTGCGAAATCAAGGGATATATCTTCGACGACACCGAACGAAAACGGGTGGAAGGGACGGTGCGCGAGAGTGAGGAGCGGCTGCGTTTCGCGCTCGAAACCAGTCATACCGGCGCATGGGACCTTGAACTGGAGGATAGCGCGTCCGATCATCCGTTGGAACAGTCCAGCATATTCGGCTATGCGGAGTTGCTGCCCCGCTGGACCTACGGGAAGTTTCTGACGCAAGTCCTGCCGGAAGACCGTGCGGTGGTGGATGCGAAGTTCCGCCAGGCGGTGGCGGCTCGGGTGGACGTGAATCTCGAATGCCGGATCCTGCGCGCAAACGGGCAGGTCCGGTGGATCTGGCTGGCCGGGCGTTATCGCACCAATGCACGCCGCATGACGGGCATCGTCCAGGACATTACCGAACGCAAGCAAGCGGAGGAGTTGCTGCGGGAACTGAACGCGACGTTGGAGAACAGGGTTTCGCAGCGCACGGCCGAACTGGAGCATCGGGCCCGGCAGCTTCAGAAGCTGGCGCTGGAGCTGTCGCAGGCGGAGGAGCAGGAACGCCGGCGTCTGGCGGAGATCCTGCACGACGACTTGCAGCAGCAACTGGCGGCGGTGAAGTTTCACCTGGGGATTCTGAGCGGCCGGACGAAGGACGACCTCGGCGCGCAGAAATCCATCGCCCAACTCGACCAGATGCTCAAGGACGCGATCGAGACCTCGCGTAACCTGTCGCACGAGCTCAGTCCGGCGGTGATGTACCACGGCGATCTGGGCGAGGTTCTCGAATGGCTGGCGAATCAGATTCGCATCAAGCACGGACTGCTCGTCGAGGTGGATGCCCGCGGCCAGGTGGACGTGGAATCCGACGCGCTCAAGACCTTTCTCTACAAGGCGGTGCAGGAGATGCTGTTCAACGCGGTCAAGCACGCCAAGGTGAGCCGGACGCGAGTCCGGCTGCGCCGGCGCGGGCGGCATATCTGCGTATGCGTGTCCGATTATGGACGAGGCTTCGATCCGCAGGAACTCAAGCGGACGGCCGGGTTCGGCCTGATGAGCATTCGCGAGCGGGTCGGGCTGCTCGGAGGCCGTATGAGGATCCACAGCGTCAAAGGCGTGGGCAGCCGGTTCATCGTTACCGTCCCGGACGGGGAAATGATGGAGGACAGAAGACGGAAGACAGAGGACGGAGGACAGAGGACAGAGGCAAGCCGCCCTCCATCCTCGAATTGCATCCTGCGGGTCCTGATCGCCGACGACCACGAGATCGTGCGGCACGGCCTGGGCTCGCTGTTGGCCGAGGCGACGGACGTCGAGTTGGTGGGGGAGG
Source organism: uncultured Phycisphaerales bacterium (assembly GCA_937868145.1). Taxonomy (GTDB): domain Bacteria; phylum Planctomycetota; class Phycisphaerae; order Sedimentisphaerales; family Anaerobacaceae; genus PLanc-01. Next base: position 3,057 of record CALMMH010000245.1, on the reverse strand, counting down.
CCGGCAACGGCCGGGAGGCGGTGGACCTGGCGTATCAGCTTCGCCCGGACGTGGTGGTCATGGACGTGGCGATGCCCCTGATGAACGGCGACGAGGCCGCCCGCCAGATCCGCCGGCACCTGCCGCAGACGCGGATCGTCGCGTTGTCGATGTACGACGAGGCGGGCGCCGCCGAGAAGATGCGCCGGGCGGGGGCCGAGGTCTATCTGCTCAAGACCGCTCCCGCGGACGAGCTCCTGGCGGCGATCAGAGGAAACAAGTAGGAAAACTCGGAATCCGAATCTCGAAATCCGAAACAAATCCAAAGCACCAAGTCCAAATGATCGAAACGCCGCCGCCCCCAGTGTGCTGACCATCCTGGACTGCTGCGGCGCTCGGGGTGCTTGCCAGCAGAGCCCTATCCTCCGCAACAGTACTTGTAGATTACCAGGAATTTCCGGAAATGGCAAGGGGTATGGGGCATGGGGATACGCGCATACCTCCACTATCGTGTCATTGGCCCAAAGCGAAAAATGCCGGGGGGTTGGGGGGCGGAGCCCCCATTCAGGGGAGAGAGCAAGACGAGGAAATCCGAAGTTCGAAATCCGAAATTCGAAACAAGCACGAAGGCTCAAAATTCCAAACGGATCTCTCGGAGCGGCGGCAGCGTCTCGGTCATTTGGGTTACGTGCTTTGGATTTGTTTCGGATTTCGAATTTCGGATTTACTCTTCGTTCGGTTCCGCCGCCACAGGTCCATCTGTCCGTTCGAGCCAGAAGTCGAAGAAGAGCGTCACGTCATTCGCGTCGATGCGTCGGTTGGCGTCAAGGTCACACGCCGCGTCGAAGCCGTTCGGATCGTCTTCTTCGTGCGTCGACCGCCACGCGGAGGCCAGGCGGGCGAAATCCCTCCAATCGACCACGCGGTCGGCGTTGAAGTCCCGCGTAGGGACGTGGCGGAGGGCAAGAGTCAGGATCGGCGTCAGCGAGAGGCTGTCCGTTCCCAGAGGACCATTGTAGTTGTAGAGCTCGAGCCTGCACGGTCCGGTTCGCAGCGCGTGGTAATCGAAGATGAACCAGTCGCCGGGTACGGCGGGCTTCTCGACGAACCAATAGTCCGGCGCGCTGCTGAACTGGTATCCCTCCACTCTGTCGTCGCACATCGGACCGACCCACGGGGCTATCCCGGGCACCTCTCCGGCGTCGGGGAGGCAGGACTGCGCGTAGTTGAAGTCGGACTCATAGTAATCGCCTCTGGCCTGGAGTTCGCCGTAGGCGGCGTCTTCGTGGGTCAAGACCAATCCGCCGGTCCATTCCCCTCCCTGGTCGGACCGGATGATGACGGTCAGGTGGGTGCCGACCATGACGTCGCGGTAAACCGTCGGATCGTTCGGATCGACCATTTCCAGAGGGGTCTTTTCGTCATAGCGGCAGATCACGGGCCATACGTTCGCCCAGGTCGCCGTCGTGAAGAGGGCGACGGCTGCCAGCGCAAAGAACGTTCTCACGGATACAGTCCTCAATGAAGTCTTCGCCGCTCCTCGGCCTTTTGTCCGGTCCCCGTCCCGCCTTGCCACGGGCAAGTCCGACCCACATCGACTCTATCGCCAGGATATCAGATTCGCCCGGCCAAGTCAACCTTGCGGCTTCTTGACGTAGGAGCAGCAATAGTCCGTGAGCGAGGCGATCTTGAGGCCGAATTTCGATTGGGCGGGGACTTCGAACTGCTCGCCGGCTTTGACTTTCTTCCACTGGTTCGAGCCGGGCAACTGCACTTCCAGATCGCCGGCGAGGATCTCCATGATTTCCGGGTCCGCCGTGCTGAAGGTGTATTCGCCGGGGAGCATGACGCCGAGCGTTTTCTTCGAGCCGTCCGAGAATAAGACGGTTCGGCTGGTGACTTTGCCGTCGAAGTAGACGTTGGCCTTCTTGACAACGGTGACGTTTTTGAATTCCGACATCGGTTCGTCCTTTCAGGGGTTGTTGCCGGGGCAGCCACATTATGGCGAAGAGGCTCACAAAAGCAAGAGAGTATTGCGACCCTCTTGCGACGAGGGGTCGTCAAAATCATTTATGGGACGTCTCCGGCGGCCGTTTCGGCGGCAAAATCATCCAATTTCTCACCGCAGACGCACCGAGTGACATTTTCGTGAAGTGTTCGCCCAAAAAAAGAACAAAAAGTGGGGAAAGATGTTGACTCAGTGGGTAGAAGTGGTAGAATCTCCCTTCATTGAACGACCCAGTGGGATCAACGCCATGCTCTTATTAACAGGGGAGTACCAGCACGTTGTCGACGGCAAGGGGCGAGTACTCGTCTCTAATAAGCTCAGGAATCAGATCGATGTCGATCAGCATGGCGTGGATTTCTACCTGGTGCTCGGAGCCAACGGGATTCTGTGTCTGTACCCGGAGAAGTGTTTCGAGCAACTTGCTCTGTCCATGGCGCCGGGGACAACGGCCCCCGACGAAGCGGTCGCTTTCGAGCGAATCAGCTTCGCCCTGGCGAGCAAGGTGGAATTGGATAATCAAGGCCGGCTGCTGCTGAACGAGAGGCTTCGCAAGCGGGCCGGTCTGAAGGAGGACATCACGCTGGTGGGTGTCAGGGATCACATCGAGCTTTGGAACACCGAGGACTGGGAGCAGTATCTGGGCGACCACATGACTCAGTACCAAAAGCAGATGACCCAGGCCCGGCAGCTCGTGATGCGACAGCAGACCAAGGAATCGTGATTGCTGGGTTGGAGGCACTATGACAGGGATGGATCGTCATTGTCAAATCGTGGGCCAGAGTCTGGCCGGGGAACGGCCGGTGGATGAGCAGACAGGGATGTCGATGGCCGTCCTGGCCGATCGGCTCGAGCGGCTCAAGCAGAGCAGCAGTCTCTTCGCCGGGGTAATGTTCTCGCCGTACGTGCAGAAGATGCAGCGTCACGTCGAAGCGGTGGTGGCAAGCTAAAGGCGTTGGAATCGCCCCTGCGTGCGGAGCACGCGGGCGCAAGGAGCGTAGCCCACGGATGCGGCGGTGGAACACTCGGAAGTAGAGCATGTTCCGGTTCTTGCGGACGCACTAGCCGAACAG
>CALMMH010000244.1 GCA_937868145.1 uncultured Phycisphaerales bacterium | reverse complement strand
ATCAGGCAAGAGTGGATTACATCACCCGCCAGCCGCTGCTCGATTCGACCGCCCGGCGTCGAGGCGTGCTCTACTACGCCAAGGACGATGGCAAGTCGGATCTGCGAATCGACTTCCTGACGCTCCAGCAGGATGAGGAGCCCGAGCAGAAATACGTCGAGCAATACCTCTTCAACGGCGTCTGGCTGAAGATCGTGAACCACCAGACCAAACGGGTGGAGCGCCGCCAGATGACCGAACTCAATCAGCCGGTCGACGCGTTCTCCCTGGCCAGCCGGCACATGCCCGTGCTGGGCTTCTCGAAGATGGAGGATCTGCGAAAGCAGTTCGATGTGGCGATCGTACCCGAGCCCAACAGCGTCAGCCTCTTCCAGCATTTGCATCTGGCCGTCCGGCCCGACTCTCTCTACAAGGACGATTACACCCAGATCGATTTCTGGGTCGATCGGAAGATCGGCTTGCCCGCCCGGATCCACGCCGTCACGACGGAGGAGGACATTCACGAGATTCGGCTCATCGACCCCCAGGTCAACGTAGGGGTCGATCCCAAGATGTTCCAGATCGACACTCCGAAAGGATTCACCCTCGAAGAGATTCCTCTTGAGAAGAAACCGCCGCAACCGTAGCGGAGATCCGAGGCAGATTCCATGACCGTGGCTCAGCAACAGGGGCATTTGAAGATGAACGAAAGTCTCGTCAACGAGCAAGATTTCCACAAGCTCGTGGAAAAACGCGGGTACATGCTGCTGGGTCTGGTGGACTATCTTTCGGCATGCGGCAATCCGCGTGCGGCTATGACGCGTCCCCTGCTCGGCGAATTCCTCTCCCAGTCCATGCAGTTCGAGGAGTTGCTGGACAACTACGACGCCGGAAAGAATTGCCTCTGGTGCCATCTCCGTTCTCTGACGGCGACGATCAAGCTGTTCTCCGACGCGAGCTACGAGCTGATGCATATCCAACACCGCGCGCCGAGCTACCGGCTGATGCCCGTCGAGCGGGATTTCGCCGCCGCGACCGAGGAGGCGATGACGTTCACCAGCGAGATCCTGGCGCTGGCGTGCAAGGGGGCGCTCGTCCAGGCCACCCAGCGGAATCTGACCGTCCCCCACAAACCGGAGATCGCCGACACCTTTGAAGAGTACCAGCTTCCGGGCCGACTGGCCCACAACTGCGGAGCCCGTCACATCGATACGGTGGGCGAGACCGTGGCGCTTCTGGCCACCGCGTTTCTGAACCTGGCCTCTGAGAGCGACGATATCCGAGCCGCCAGCCGGGCCAAACCCGAAGAATACGCCTCCCGCGTCGCGTCGGCCCTCAGTGAGGAGCGGCTGCGGAGTCTCGAGTTCCAGTTCCACAACCTCCAGTCCCAGTACGACACCTATGTCTCCGGGACCCAGGTCGAGAACCAGGACCGCGATCTGCCCGTCTTGCGGGGACATGTCAGCGTGATCTTCCATCTGCTCCGCACCGCCACCCTGCTCGCCCACTACTACGGACGGCACCTCAGCAAGAAACACTGTGCGAAAGCTCCCTACGCGGGTCTGGTGGTGGATCCCGACGCCCTCCTGTCGATCCTGATGACCTATTCGGTCACCTTCATCGACCTGTACATCGGACGCGCGGTGAGCCTGTGCCAGGAGATGCTCAAGCGGTACGCCGAGGTCGGTCGGATCGAGGTCCCGATCCCGAAGTACCGCGGGTTCCACGTCCGCCCGTCGACCCTGATCTCGAAGATCGTCCTGCACTACGGCAGCAAGGTCCAGATGCTCCTGGGCGACGAGGTGTACGAAGCCGGTTCTTCGCTCGATCTGTTCCGCGCCAACGAGAAGATCAACGCCCAGAAAAGGCGATGGCTCAAACAGGAAATCGCCGACTTGGGTTTGGTCCCGACCCAAGAGGAAGGGCAGGATCCCATTGCGGTCGTCCGCACGGTCGTCCTGGCTCTGGCCGAGCGGGGCAAGCTCGTCATGTACGAGCAGCCGCTCAAGCTGCCCGAGGGCATCTGCGGAAGCGAAGGAACCCTGTTCGAGAGAGTCACCAGCGAGGCCGGCCGGCTGCTGGCCATGGGACAAATCGACATCAGCATCGACATGAACGCCGAGTTCGTGGGCGACAAACGCGTCCTGGCCGACATCCAGGTCCTGGCGGAGACCGGCTACGGCGAGGACAGCTTCGGCAACAACATCCCGCTGCCGAAGAGACTTTCTTATCTGCGGCGATGACCGCATGCAACCACCGGAAGGGGCGACCATGCCAAAAGGAATTGTGCTCTACTATTCACGAAGCGGCAACACCCAGGAGATGGCCGAGGCGATCGCCAAGGCGATGAACGACTCCGGTCTGAACACCGAATGCACGTCGGTCGAGAAGGTCCATCCGGACGATCTCCCCGAGTACGACGCCATCGTGATCGGATCGCCCTGCTACTATGGGCAGATGGCCGCTCCGGTCAAACAACTCATCGACGACCTCGTCGGCCGCCACGGCCAGCTCAACGGCAAGGTCGGCGGCGCCTTCGCCAGTTCGGCCAACATCGGCGGCGGCAGCGAAACCACCATGATCGGCATCCTTCAGGCGATGCTCATCGCCGGCATGATCCTCCAGGGAGATCCGCAGGGCTCGCACTACGGCCCGCTCTCGATCGGCAAACCCGACGAGAAGGTCAAGAAGCAATGCGAACGCCGCGGCCAACGCATCGCCGCATTGGCCCTTCGCCTGGCGAAATCGGAAGAGAGCGAGAAGTGAAAAGGCAAAGATGAAAAGGAAGAGTCCCAGGCGACAGTTCTTCCTGCTCTCTCCTCTTCCTTCGGCCTTCATGTCCCCCACTGCGTGGACCGGCGGTACTGCCTGGGCGTGACGCCCATCCGCTTTCTGAATTGCCTGTGGAACAGGTAGACGTTCGAGTACCCCACCCGCATTGCAATCTCGTAGCATCGCAGCGACGTGAAGCGAAGCAGTCTTTGTGCGGCCTCGAAACGCAGGTACTGCTGATACGCCAGCGGCGAAACCTGGAACGACCGTTTGAACGAGCGAAACAGGTGCCCCTTCGAACAGTGGGACATCGAGGCCAAATCCTCTGCGGCGATGCTCTCCGCGTAATGTTCGTCGATGTACCGTTTCACCCGCAGGATCGGATTGTCGCGGGCAAGGGCCGCACCCTCGATCCCTTCTGTGTAACAATGGGCGACGATCATGTCGAACACGCCGGCCATGGCCCGCTGGGCGTAGAAATCCGACAGGGGCGACGGACTCTGCAGGTAGTCCATGATCTGGATCATGATGACCAGCATCTCCTGCGTGGCTTCTTTGGACAGATGAAGCGAGTCCGGGATCCGACCGGAGGCCCCGGTATACAGGGTGAGGATCTTCTCGAACTCCAGCGTGAGGATCTTCCCCGTCGACGACGCGAGCGAAAACGTGATTTCGGAATACACGCTGGAGCGTCGCAGACTCACGAAGTCATGAAGTTGGCCCGGCGAGACGATCACCAGCCT
>CALMMH010000243.1 GCA_937868145.1 uncultured Phycisphaerales bacterium | reverse complement strand
TCGATCTCATAGATCTTCGGCCAGCGCTTGCCTGTGACCAGGAGGTGCTTGGATTCGGGGATCCAGGCGATGCCGTTGAGGACGTCCTCCGAATCGTCGGGACGTGGGTAGAGGGCGGACAGGTCGAGCCGGCCGGTGACGCGGCCGGTCTTGGGATCGATCACGAGGATCTCGTCGGTCGGCCAGACGTTGGCGTAGACCGAGCCATCGATGTACTCCAATTCGTTGAGACCCTCCACGGGCCGGCCCTCGTCGCGGACCTCGACCCGGGCGGTCTCGGTCAGCGTGTTCGGGTCCAGAAAGCGGAGGAGGTCCGTGCCGTCGCTGTAGATCAGTTGCTTGCCGTCGTGCGTGATGCCCCAGCCTTCCGTCGGATAGGTGAACTCCTTGAGCAGGGTGAATGTGTCCTTGCGATAGACGAAGCCGGTCTTGTTTCGCCAGGTGAGCTGGATGATCTTGTCGCCGAAGACCGCGATCCCTTCGCCGAAGTGCCGCCGGGCCAGATGGGTCACCTTGAGGGCCTTGCCGGTTTTGAGGTCCCGCCGGGCGAGAGTGGATTGGCCATAGAGGCCCGTCCCCTCGTAGAGCACGCCATTTTCATAGACGAGCCCCTGGGTGAACGCCTGACGGTCGTGGGGATACGACGCGACGACTCGATATGGGTGCTGGCGGACTGCCGGCTCGGCGGGTTCGTCCGAGTGGGCGGGAGCGCAGCCCACCGTGCACAACCACGCCAAGCCTGCGACGACGAGGAGTGCGTGCAGGGCGGTTCGCGGCCGCCGGATCCATCCACGGTATCTCAGACTCGCCCATTTCTGCATCGCAACTCCAATCGATTCTGCAACGTCCATGAGCAAATTATACGAATCCCGGGGCACGTCGGTCAATGCCGCCGATGGGCGGCCTTGACAGAGGGGCGGGGGGCTGTGATATGCTGTCGGCACGAGGGGGCTGGGAGTTGACGTGTTGCAGAGAGAAAGAATGAAGCATTTGCAGTCGGTACGGTGGAGCCTGGCAGGACCCCGTCTCGGGGGGGACTGATGGCGAAGCGCAAGCCTCGCGTGAAGCAAAAACAGCAGATTGACCTGCCGGTAGAGACGCTGAATTCAGAGTCCCCGCAGCCAGTCGCGTCTTCACGTCGATTCTACCGGCCGCGGGGGCTCCTGTTCTTTGGCTTCTTCTACCTGTACTTCGCGTTCGGGATCGACGTCCGTCTTCTGTATCACGGCTGCGGCTGGGTCGATAATTTCCCGTGCTTTTACAGCGGATGGACGTTCTTCCGAGGCTTTCTCGCATATCCCGGCGGGATCGTCGAATATCTTTCGGCCTTGCTGGCCCAGTCATTCTTCCACTCCTGGCTCGGCGCGGCGGTGATAACCGCCCAAGCCTGGGGACTTTGGGCCTGCACCGATTCCATCCTGAGAGCGTTCTGCGTCCAACGCCTGCGAGGGTTGCGATACTTCATTCCGCTGCTGTTGATCGCTGTCTACAGCCGGTACGGATTTCCCTTCGTACCTTCGATGGGGTTGCTGGCGGCTCTGCTGGGAATGTGCCTGTATCTGAAGTTTGCTTCCGGCCGTGAGGGTCGTGTAGTCGCCGTGTTTCTGGGCATCTGCCTGGCTCTGTACATCATGGCCGCAGGTGCAGCTCTGGTGTTCGTCGTCATGTGCGGCTTGTACGAACTTCTGGTCAGGCGACGAACGAGCCTGGCCGGGATTGATTTCGCCCTTGGCGCGATCCTGCCGTATATCGTGGGAATCTGGATCTATGGCGACCCGATCTCGGACGCGTACGGTCGGCTGCTTCCGATGTCCTGGGAACTCCTGAGCCACAGCTCATTCCGCAAGATCGCGAAAGCTGTCTGGGCTCTCTATCTGTTTCTGCCTGCGACCGTCGCGGCCGTGGGGACCTGGCGTTTGGTTTTGGGCCGATCTGAGAGTTCCGCATCGTCGGCAGGCAAGGCCAAACGGGCATCCTGGATTCAGTCGATGCAGGCCCGCGCAGGCAGGTGGGATCTCGCGACGTTGGCTCTTGCCATTGTCACCGCGGCAGTCGTTCTGCTCTCCCGGACGCCGGCGCGGAAACGCATTCTCCTGGCGGATTACTTCTCGCGGCAGGGGATGTGGGAACAGGTGCTCGATCTGGGGCGCCGCAGTCCCTATCAATACACGATTTGCCATGCGGTGGACCGAGCCCTCTGCCATCTGGACAAACTGGGCGATGAGATGTTCCGGTTCCCCCAGCAGCCGACGGCGCTGCTGCTGACCGACCGCAACGTCGATCCGCTCTGGCAGAAGTTCGACACGTGCCTGGACCTGGGCCTGATCAACCAGGCGGAGAACACGCTCCTGCTGTGCACCGAGATCTACGGCGATCGCCCGCTCCTGCTTCACCGGCTGGCGACGATCAATAGGATCAAGGGCAACCTCGGGGCGGCGGGCGTCTATCTGCGGTCGCTGGCGAAGGTCCCGTTCTGGAAGTCTGTGGCCAGTCGCGATCTGGCTCGCCTGGAGCATCTCTCCGAGGATGCGGAGATTCTGCGTTGGCGAAGCCTGATGCTCAAAGGCGATTCCGTGCGGGACATCGACACGTTGGGCGTTCTGCTGACTGAGAATCCCGCCAATCGCATGGCCTATCAGTACAGCGTCGCGTTCCGACTGCTGTCGAAGGACCTGAACGGTTTCGCCAGGCTGTTCAGCACGCACCATCAGCGGAGCTTCACGAGGATTCCCAGGCTCTACGAGCAGGCGATCGTTCTGGCTCAGACGCGAGGGCAATGGCCGGCGGACGTGCCGGCGCAGGCGGTCTCTGCGGAGGTCGGCGCCCAGCTCCAGGAGTTCCTTCGACGGTTCAACCAAGTCGGGGGGGACCGCTCGACCCTCCAGAAGACATTCGGCGACACGTACTTTTATTATTACTTTGTGGGCAGGTGAGGAGACCCATCGTGCAGAAACACTCCACAATCCGCCTGCTCCTTCTTGTTCCCGCGATCGCCATTGTCGCGGTCGTCGCGGCATTCCTCCGCCCGATGCCGCGGGTCAATGTCGAGGAGTCTGTGCCGGTAAACCGCCCGGCTCACATGCGGCCCGACTACAGCGGATCGGTGATCCCGCCGAACATCGCTCCTTTGAATTTCCGGATCGAGGAACCGGGTGTCGCCTTCTGTGCCCGTTTTTCCAGCCGGCAGGGCAAGCCTATCGAAGTCGCCAGCCGCGACGGCGTCGTCAAGATCCCGCTGGGAGCCTGGCAACGCCTGCTCGATGACAATAGGGGCCAGGATCTGCGTGTTGACGTGTTCGTCCAGGACGACGACGGCCGATGGAGCCGGTTCGAATCGATCACGAATCACATCGCCGAGGAAAATATCGACGACAGCCTCGTCTACCGCAAGATGCACCTGACGCACGTGCGAGTGAGCAGCCGGATGGGGATCTACCGCCGCAATCTGAGCACGTTCAGGGAGTCGGTTGTGCTCAGCAGCGCCGGCTTTGAGGATGGGTGCGTGAACTGCCACAGTTTCCGCCAGAACCACTGGGACAAGATGCTGTTGGGCGTTCGCTCGGAGAAATTCGGCGTCGCGACTCTGGCGATGGAAGACGGCGAGATCCGCAAGCTCGACAAGAAGTTCGGCTACACCTCCTGGCATCCGAGCGGCCGGCTGGCGGTGTACGCCGTGAACAACATTCCGATGTTCTACCACTCGGCCCGCAACGAGGTGCGCGACACGGTCGATCTCGATTCGATGCTGGCGGTCTACTACTCGGACGGACACCGCGTCGAGGTCGAGCCCAAGCTGGCCCGCAAGGACTATCTGGAGACCTGGCCCGCCTGGTCGGGCGACGGCAAGCACCTTTACTTCTGTTGTGCTCCCAAGCTCTGGTCGAGCCGCACGGCCACGCCGCCGGAGTTGTACGATCGCGTCAAGTACGATCTGGTCCGCATCGCCTACGACGTCGAGACGGACAAGTGGGGCCGGATCGAGACCGTCCTCTCGGCCACGCAGATCGGCAAGAGCATCGGCATGCCCAAGATCAGTCCCGACGGACGCTGGCTGACCTTCTGCCTCATGGACTACGGGTACTTCCCGACCTGGAAGCAGGAGAGCGACTTGTACGTGATGGATCTTCAGGCCCCGTTGCAGAACGGGCGGTTCGCGTATCGGCCGCTCGAGATCAACAGCGACCAGAGCGAATCCTGGGTGACCTGGTCGAGCAACAGCCGGTGGATCGTGTTCAGCAGCAAGCGGCTGCACGACGTCTTCACTCGCCTGTTCATCAGCTACGTCGATGCCGAAGGCAAGGCCCATGAGCCGGTGCTCCTGCCCCAGGAGGACCCCGATTTCTACGAGTCCTGCCTTGATCTTTTCAACACGCCCGAGCTTGTGATCGGTTCTCCGCCGGCGGCCGGCGAGACCTTGGCCAAGGTTTTCCGCAGCCGCGAGGGCACCGTGGTTTCGATCCCGGCCACGATGGCGACCCCGGTCGCCCGTCCGTCTGCCGCCACAGGTTTACGGCAGCCACAACACGAATAGGTTGGAGTGGACCGTTCGTAGGGGCGACGCATGCGTCGCCCCTACACCGACACGCCGTTGCGGCAGTCAGGCAAATGGTCTTGACGCCGGTTCATCCGCCGGATACCTTGCCGAAATGGTTCAGGATGCGTATTACGATGACGCTTGTGTCGAGATGCGAGGGCAGGGGACGCATCCTCAATTGAGTTGGGGGAATGGGGTGCTCGATTCAGGAGGTGTGGGATGAATGCGGTGAGAACGATCTCGACGCTGTTGACGCTGACGTTGGTTTGCTGCGCCGGCTCTTGCAGTCGGATGCAGAGGCGTTCCGGCGGAACGGACCTGTTGGACACGGGTCTGGTCGGCTGGCAGCAGATCGGCGGCGGCCAGGACACGTGGCGATTTCAGGACGGCATTCTATACACCGCAGGGGGCGCCGGCGGCTGGTTGGCGACGATCCGCCAATACGACGATTTCCGGCTGTCGCTGGAATTCCGCGTTCCGCCGGGCGGCAACAGCGGTGTTTTCATTCGCTCGCCCTTGGAGGGCGACCCCGCCTACACCGGCATGGAAATCCAGATCCTCGACGACTACGCCGAACAGTGGCAAGGCCTGAATCCGTATCAGTATACCGCCAGCATCTATGATGTGCAGGCTCCGTCGGAGCGGGCGACCAAGCACGCCGGCAAATGGCAGACGATGGTCGTCGCCGCCCGGGGTCCGCAGATCGAGGTCGTCGTCAACGGCCAGAAGGTGATCGATACGAACGTGAACTACTATCCGTACAAGACGAGCACGCACCCCGGCCTGAAGCGGGAAGGCGGCTACATCGGCCTGCAGAATCACGGCGGCCGGGTCGAGTTCCGCAACATTCGAATCCGGGAGCTGTAGAAGGGCTGCGTGGAACGCAATTCGCAGCCGAGTTGGGTGAACCCTGGGTATTGTCATAAGAACGGCAAGATTCCATTCCGGGTGGCAGCGACAAGCGACAGTTTGTCGATGGTCTTTCTTCGATCGCAGGCGAGCCATCGACAAGCTCCGAAGACTCCGCTTGTCGCGGCCACCCGGAGAATGCCCCGTCTCACATGTCGCGCGTCAATCCTTCGGGGACGCGCTAATCGCGAATAGCAAATTGTAAATAGTAGATGGAAGAGGTTTCTATGGGAACAAGCAGCGTTTCTCGTCGTGACTTCATCAAGACCTCAGCCGTGTCGGCAGTGGCGCTGGGCGTGACCAGCCGCATGTATGCGGCGGGGTCGGATACGATTCGCGTCGGCCTCATCGGCTGCGGCGGGCAGGGCACCCGCGACCTGATCAGTTGCGTCAAGAGCTCGGCCGGCGTTCAGATCGTGGCGCTCGGCGACCTGTTCGAGGATCGGCTCAAGGGATCGATCGACACGCTCACGAAGGAAGTGCCCGACGCCTTGAAGGTCCCGGCCGACCGGCAGTTCGTCGGCTTCGACGCATACAAGAAGGTGCTGGCGACCGACGTGCAGGTGGTTCTGCTCGTGACGCCGCCGCACTGGCGGGCGCAGCACCTGCAGGCCGCGATCGAGGCGGGCAAGCACGTGTTCATGGAGAAGCCCGGCGGGGTCGATCCCAAGGGGCTTCGCTCGGTGATCCAGACTGCGGAACTGGCCAGGCAGAAGAACCTCTCCATCGTTGCAGGCACCCAGCGGCGGCACAGCAAGAAGTACCAGGAAATCATCCGTCGCATTCACGACGGCCAGATCGGCCAGATCGTCTCAGGCCAGGCCTATTGGAACGGCGGCGACATGCTCGGCTACTGGAAGTGGTGGGACAAGGGCAACCTGTCCGACATGGAGTGGCAGTGCCGGAGCTGGCCGTGGTTCACCTGGACCAGCGGCGACCATATCGTCGAGCAGCACGTGCACAATCTGGACGTCATCAACTGGGCTCTGCAGGGGCACCCCGAGCAGTGCATGGGCATGGGCGGCCGGGCCGTCCGCACCCTGGGCAACATCTACGACCACTTCGCGGTCGAGTACGAGTATCCCGGCGGCGTGCGGGTCGCCAGCATGTGCCGCCAGATCAACGGCAGCACGGACCGAATCGCAGAGCGGGTGGTCGGGACCAAGGGCGTCGCGGACGTCGACCGCGGCGTCATCCTGGGCGAAAAGCCGTTCAAGTACGAAGGGCCGGACCCTGACCATTACGTCCAGGAAATGGCCGACCTGATCGCCGGCGTCCGCGAGGGCAAGCCGATCAACGAAGGCAAGAACGTCGCCGAGAGCACGATGAACGCGGTGATGGGCCGGATGAGCGCGTACACCGGCCGGGCCCTCAAGTGGGATTGGGCGATGAACGCCTCCAAGCAGGACCTGACGCCGCCGAAGTACGACTGGATCGACCTACCGGTCGAGCCGGTCGCCACTCCCGGCAAGACGCAGCTGATTTGATTGATGATTGAATGATCCGTGCTCTAACCAGCACGTCGATCAGATAGAGGCGATCCGTCGGGTCAAGCGACTAACAAGAGGGCCGGCGGGTCGCTGAATGTACTCCGACCTCGATTGAGGTCGGTTGAAGGGGTGAAGGATCTGGCTTGCGGCCGGGAGTGGATTCCGTTCGTGGGCCAGATCCTTCGTTGTCTCGACACAACGTCCGATCTGCCGGCATGTTATCGGGCCTTGAGCTGCGACGGCGCGATGTCCATGGCCGAGGAACCGAACCGAGGCTCCGATGGGAGTGTAAGAAGAAGTTCTTATGAAGGTTAGAGTTGCAGAGAAGTGCGGTTTCTGCCCGGGGGTTCGCAACGCGATCAGCACGGCCGAGAGGATTCTGGCGGCCACCGGCGACCAGGAACAGGTCCATTGTCTCGGGCCGATCATCCACAATGAAGACGTCGTGGAGCGGCTGCGGGAAAAAGGCCTGCGGACCGTCGCTTCGGTCGACGAAATCGAGTCTGGAACGGTTCTGATCCGCTCGCACGGGGTCGCGCCCCGGGAACTGGACCGGCTGCGGGAAAAGGGCCTGCACATCGTCGACGCCACCTGCGTTCTGGTCAAACGCGTCCAGCAGATCGCCAAGCAGCTCGAAGAGGAGGGCTACGAGGTCGTCATCATCGGGGAGGAGAACCACCCGGAAGTGCAGGGGGTTATGGGCTGCGTCCACGACGTGGTCGTGGTGGCTGAAGAGACGGATCTGGACCGCCTGCCGTCGGACAAGCGGCTGGGGATCGTCTGCCAGACCACGCAGAGCCCCGAGCACTTCGGCCGGATGCTGGGAGCCATCGGCCGAGGCAGTTTCCGCGAGATGAAGGTCATCAACACCCTGTGCAAGGAGGCGGTCAAACGGCAGGAGTCGGCGATCGCTTTGTGCAAGGAAGTGGACATCATGTTCGTCCTGGGAGGGCTGCACAGCGCCAATACCCGCCGGCTGGCGGAGTTGTGCAAAAATCACAATAACGCAACGTTTCACTTGCAGAATTGGGTTGAGCTTGATAAAAATGTACTGTTTGGCAAACAGGTGGCCGGGGTAACGGCCGGCGCCTCGACGCCCAACTGGGTGATCGACGAATTTGTCAAGCATTTGGAACGGTTCGACGAAAGACGGGAATGCCGTCTTGAAAACTGAATAGACAGGTCCTGAAAAATGAAGGATCAAGCCTACTTTAGAAATGAAAAATCGTGTTGGTTCGATTTTTCATTTCTAAACCTTATGTATTTGGGCAGAGGGCAATGTAGGCTGATTCTTCAAGGAAATCGTGAAACCGATTTCCTTGAAGAATATAGGCTTGATCCTCCATTTTTCAGGACCGAATCAAGTAGTGCTCGTTTCCGCTGCGTGGGCGGGGACGGGAAGGCGTTTGACTAACTTTTTGTTACTGCAACACGCTGTGAAAGCCTGCCGGTGTGTATGTGGGGCGTCGGCCGGCGAGATTAACAACTCCACAAGGGAAATCAAAACGTATGGTAGATCGCAATCTAGTCAACAAGCTGGGTTTGTCCGACGAGAAGTTGGAGCAGCAGATTCAGGAAATGTTCGGGGACGGTGAAAACCAGTACCTCGAGCAGATTCTCCAACGCAAAGTAGATTCTCGTCTGCCGGGAACCATCCTCAAGGGCACGATCGTTTCGCAGATCGGCAACGACGTGATCGTCGAGGTGGGTCTCAAGAGCGAGGGCGTGGTCGATGCCGGGGAGTTCGATACCCCCGAAGACGCCGCCCCGGGCACGGAGATCGAGGTCCTGCTGGAGGACACGGACTCCGAAAGTGGACTGATCCTGCTGAGCAAACGCAAAGCAGACATGATCCGGGGTTGGGAATACATCATCAACACCAAGAAGGAAGGCGACGTCGTCAAGGGTCGCGTCATCCGCCGGATCAAGGGCGGCCTGCTCGTCGACATCGGCGTGCCCGTCTTCCTGCCCGCCTCGCAAGTGGATATTCGCAAGCCCGGCGACATCAGCCGGTTCATCGGCAAAGAAGTCGAGTGCAAGGTCCTCAAGATCGACGTCGAGAACCGCAACATCGTGGTTTCCCGCCGCAAGCTCATCGAAGAGGAACGTCGGGCCAGCAAGGACAAGATCCTCAACGAGATCGAAGTCGGCCAGATCCGCAAGGGCGTCGTCAAGAACATCGCGGACTTCGGCGTGTTCGTCGACCTCGGCGGCCTCGACGGCCTGCTGCACATCTCCGACCTCAGCTGGGGCCGGATCTCGCACCCCTCCGAAGTCGTGGACATCGACCAGGAGATCGAGTGCGTCGTCATCGGCGTGGACAAAGAGAACGAGAAGATCTCCCTGGGCCTCAAGCAGAAGCAGCCGAGCCCGTGGGAGAACGTCGAGACCAAGTACCCGGTCGGCTCGCACGTCAAGGGCAAGGTCGTCAACGTCATGAACTATGGCGTGTTCGTCCGCCTGGAAGACGGGATCGAAGGCCTGGTCCACATCAGCGAGATGAGCTGGACCCGCCGGCTCTCGCACCCCAGCGAGATGGTCAACCTCGACGACGAGATCGAAGTGGTGGTCTTGAACGTCAACAAGGAGAAGCAGGAAATCTCGCTCGGCATGAAGCAGACCGAGCCGAATCCTTGGGAACTGGCTGCCCGCAAGTACCCGCCGGGCACGATCGTCACGGCCAACGTTCGCAGCATGACCAATTTCGGCGCGTTCGTCGAGATCGAGCCGGGCATCGACGGCATGATTCACATCTCGGATCTGAGCTGGACCCGCAAGTACGGCCATCCGAGCGAGGCCCTGCAGAAGGGCCAGGAAGTCAAGTGCGTCGTCCTCGAAGTCAACGAGGAGAAGCAGCGGATCAGCCTGGGCATGAAGCAGATGACCGAGGATCCCTGGATTCACGCGATTCCCGAGAAGTACATCCCCGGCCAGATCATCAAAGGCAAGATCGCCAAGCTCACCAACTTCGGCGCGTTCGTCGAGCTGGAGCCCGAGCTGGAAGGCCTGCTGCACATCAGCGAGCTGGCCGATCACAAGATCGACAAGCCGCAGGATGTGGTCAAGCCCGGCGATGACGTGGAAGTCAAGATCCTCAAGGTGGACCCCGAGGCCCGCAAGATCGGCCTGAGCCTGCGAAGAGTGCAGTGGGCGGCCGCTCCGGCAACACCGGAAGAGCATCCGGCCACCGCGACGACGACGGCAGCAGGACCCGCCAAGAAGGCGGCCAAGGCGCCGTCTCGGCCTATGGCCAGCGGCGACGCCGGCGGCGATACGCTTCGGATCAAAGAAGCGATCCAAAAGCGCGAGCAGGCGAAAGCCGCCGAGGGTCAGGAGCCTCCGGCTCAGGAGTAATTCGCCACGAAGCATCGGCGACAACGGCAACATACGGGCCTTTCCAGCATTGGAAAGGCCCGTTCTTTTTTTTGTCCGCAGGATGGCCGTGAACGCCCGGAATTCCCCGCACCTGCTTGACGAGCTGCATCACCGGGGAATCCGCCACGGACTACCGGCCGCACCCGCTTCAAATCCGGCCCCGGATCCGTCGACGTAATCGTTGCCTGTGGAATCGTCGAAGACTATAATGGATCATCTGCATATTATAATGTCTTTCATTATAAGGAGTCCTAGCGATGCTGCTTTGGCTGTTCCGCGGGATTTTCATCGTCATGGTGATCTCGGTGCTGGTGGCCGGCGCCGCATCCAAGACCCTATCCGACGCCAAGAACATAGACAGCTGGTGGGCGGTCGTGATCAGTGGCTTTGTTCTGATCTTGTTCTTCCTGTTGCTGGACATCCTGACGCCCAAACGCAAGCTTACGTCTCTTGCGGGCGTGTTCTTCGGTTTGCTCGTCGGCATGCTCATCACCGCGGTGCTGGCCCAGGCCGTGGACATGCTGGGCGAAACCTACCGAATTCCCCTGGACCCCAAGGCGAACGTGGTGATCAAAGGCATGCTCGGCATCTGCATCTGCTATTTCACGATCAGCATCGTCATGCGGACGAAAGACGATTTCCGCTTCGTCATTCCGTACATCGCGTTCGACAAGCAGACCAAAGGCATGCGACCCCTGGTCCTGGACACTTCCGCGATCGTCGACGGTCGAATCGCCGATCTGTGCGAAAGCCGGCTGTTCGACGCTCCGGTGGTCGTGCCGCGATTCGTCCTGAACGAGTTGCAGCTCATCGCCGACTCTGCGGACAAACTCAAGCGTAACCGCGGCCGAAGAGGTCTGGACGTTCTTAAGAAGATGCAGGGCAGCTCCACGATCGACATCGAAATCGACGAGACCACCGCATCCGAAATCGAAGAGGCCAAAGGCGTCGATCAGAAGCTCCTGCTGTTCACCAAAATCTACAATGGCAAGCTGGCCACGACCGATTACAACCTCACAAAAGTGGCCCAGGTCCGCGGCGTCGATGTCATCAACATCAATGATTTGGCGAACTCGCTGAAAGTCGTGGCTCTGCCGGGCGAGACGATGCGGGTTCGGATCGTCAAGCCGGGCGAGGAGGCCGATCAGGGCATCGGTTACCTCGACGACGGGACCATGATCGTGGTGGAAGGGGCCCGCAACAAGATCGGCAGGGACATCGTGCTGAGCGTGACCAGCTCGCTCCAGACTTCGGCGGGAAAGATGATCTTCGGCCGGTTCGAGTCCTTCCTCTCGCAGGATAACGAAGGCGACGGCCCCACCGACGGCGGGCGTCGTCGCGGCTTCCGCAGGCCCCCAAGCCAGAACCCAAACCCGAGTCCAGCTCCTTCTCCGGCTCCTGACCCCAATCCAAGCCCAACAACGCAGCCGAACTAGCGGATGGCAAGTCCTATGAGTCCTGTAGGTCCCATAGGTCCTATGCAGTCTTGATTTGTGCTCTGAGCAGAGCCTTCAGGCAAACCGCGCCGCCGAGGACGTAGCCTGCGGCAAAGAGCCCGGGCGAAAAATACTCTGCATAGTCCGGTTGCGTGGTATGCCGTCCGCCAAGGCAGAACGAGACGACGACAATCGCCATAGCGACCGTCCAGCCGAGCCAGTCGATGCCGGTGACGACGAGAGGCCGTCCGACGGCGCAACGGTGCAGGATCGCCGCGGCCATCGCGAACATCATCGCCGACGCGAGCACCGGGTACAGGACCGGCGACGCCCAAACCATCGGGATCAGGAACAGGATGTCCCAATCCAGGATCGAAGCGGGCCAGTCCAGCAGGACCTTGAGCCAGACGTAGTAGAAGACGTCCCAGACGGCGAAAATCGCGAGGAAATACGCCGCTCGTTCCTGGCGGAGCCGCCCGAACAGCCACGCGGCCGTGAGGATCAGGACGAGCGTGGCGGCTTCCCGTCCGATCTCGGTCAGCAGCAGGCGCTTGCCTTCGGCTGTGACGCCGAAGACCTCCAGCGGAAAGGTGAAGCCGTTTGGATGGAAGATGACACGCAGGTAAACCACGACGGCCGATTCGATGTACGCGAAGGCGATGCCGAAGACCACCGCCAGGCCCAGGCCGAGCGCGCGGTGCTCGC
>CALMMH010000242.1 GCA_937868145.1 uncultured Phycisphaerales bacterium | reverse complement strand
CGGGTGGCAGCGTCAAGCGCCAGCTTGACGATGGTTCACAGAATGGACGGAACCGCCGGATCTCTCCAACCACCTCCCGACCGTTAATACACCGGAACACTGTCGAAGTCGATCGCGATCGGACCCGGCCTGTCGCTATTCCAATCGGCCGCACTGGAAAAACGCCATTCCTCAGGCACCTCGACCAAGCCCTTACGCACCGGGTTGTTGTGGATGTACCGCACGGACTCGATGAGAGTCTCGACCTTTGTGATGTTCCTGTCGTATCCGCCGCCCTTTTGCCAAAACCGATAGGGCTGGCGATGCTCGCCGGTTGCGAGGAGCCTGAGTCCGCTGGGATTGTTTTGTTTGAGGTAGTCAATGGCGCGACGTGCGACGGGTTGCTTCATCGAACGCAACATATCGGACACGGAATAGGATTCCCTTCGTGGGCAGATCACCATGTGCACGTGGTTAGGCATGAAGACGTAGGCCCACAGATCGAAGTCATGCTTGGCTCTTGCCGCGGCGATTGCCTCCCCCAGGTACAGACAGGTCCTTTCTCGGGAGAGAAATGGGCGGCCATCATAGCAACTGAAGGTCAACTCGTGCGCGTGGCCGGGCAGGTCCCAACGCTGGCATCGCTTTGTGTACCTCTCGCCGTTGAGCATGACATCATTGTGTCCCAGGCTCTGCTGAGATACAAGACCTTTTCCACTCCCAGAACCATCGACAAACCTTGTTTGTCGATGCCACCCAATCCTGGAGGACAGACTGCTCATGAATGCTGCCGCCTCGTCGACAGTCCCATGAACGCGTCGTGGAGCGGCATGTAAACAGTCCCCCCTTTCCAGGATCGGGTGGCAGCGGCAAGCGGAGTCCTCGGAGCTTGCCGATGGTTTCCTCGACAAACCAAGGCCTGCAGGTTGCGTCGGGTCACCCCTTCACGCAGACCAGCGGCTCCAGGCGGGCGACTTTGCGAGCCAGGCCGGCTTTTTCCGTGGCGTCCACGACGACGCTGACGTCCTTGTACGCGCCGGGGGCTTCTTCCGCGATGCCTCGCATCGATGAGCCTTTGATGACGATGCCCTTCTGGGCCAGGTGCATCACGATGTCCTTGCCGTGCCAGCGTTTGGTGGCGGCGCTGCGGCTCATGGCCCGTCCGGCCCCGTGACAACACGAGCCGAACGCCAGGTCCATGCCTTCTTCCGTGCCCGTCAGGATGTAGGAAGCGGTGCCCATCGTGCCACCGATCAGGACAGGCTGGCCGACCGGCTTGAGGTCCTCCGGCAGCGACGGATGTCCCGGCCCGAAAGCCCGCGTCGCGCCTTTGCGATGGACGTAAAGCTTCTTTCGCTTGCCGTCGATCTCGTGCTCCTCGACCTTGCAGGTGTTGTGCGAGACGTCGTAGAGCAGCGTCAGTTCCGCCCGCGGGAAAAGCTTGGCGAAGGCCTCGCGCGTCAGGTGCGTGAGGACCTGTCGATTGGCCAGGGCGCAGTTGATCCCTGCGCACATCGCGCCATAGTACTGCCGGCCCACGTCGGATTTGATCGGAGCGCAGGCCAGTTCCCTGTCGGCCAGCTCCAAGCCGTGCTCGGAGGCCGCCTTGATCATACGAGGGGCGTAGTCCGTGGCGATCTGATGGCCCAGGCCGCGAGAGCCGCAGTGGATCATCACGGTGACGTCGTTGAGAGCCAGGCCAAAGGCCTTGCCGATCGCTTCGTCGTAGACCGCCGTGACGCGTTGGACCTCCAGGTAATGGTTGCCCGAGCCGAGCGTGCCGACTTCCTTCTCCTGACGCTGCTTGGCGTGGTCGGAGACGTATCGCGGCTCGGCGCCGAGCATCCGGCCGTTCTCTTCGGTGTACTTGAGGTCGGTGCGCGTGCCGTAACCCTGCTCGACCGCCCACAGGGCGCCGCCCATGAGCATGTCGTCCATTTCGAGCGAGGAGAGCCGGACCTTGCCTTCGCTGCCGACTCCCGCTGGGATCCGTCGGGCCAGGACGTCGGCCAGTTCCTTTTCGTTACCTTGGATTTGGTCGTAGGTCAGGCCGGTGCGAAGGGCTCGCACGCCGCAGGAGATGTCGAAACCGACGCCGCCGGCCGAGATGATCCCGCCGGCGTCCGGATCGAAGGCCGCGACGCCGCCGATGGGGAAACCGTAGCCCCAATGGGCGTCGGCCATGGCGTATGAAGCCTTCACGATGCCCGGCAGCGCCGCGACGTTGGCCGCCTGCAGGTAGACCTGCTCATCCATCTCCCGGATCAGTTCCTCATCCGCGAAGACGACCACAGGCACATGCATCCTGTCGAATGGCTCGATCCGCCATTGGGCCTCGGCCTGCTTTTGCAGCTTCTGGGCGAACATCTCCTTGCTCCTGTTCAAGAAAGAGCGTGGGACCTATGGGACTCATCGCTCGGCCTCTCAGACATCGACGATGCACTGGGCAAGCCAGTTGCCGGCGTCGTCCTTTTTGACCTTCAGGCCGGCGTAGGTCGCGGCCTTGACTTCGACCGCCGGCTCGTGTCGCTCGACGTCGACCGGCTCGCCCCAGGCGCGGGCCCGCAGGCCGCCCTCGATCGGCTCGATCTCGAAGCGGCTGAACAACATCCCTCGCGTGTCCATCTCGTACAGCAGCGAGGACAGCCACTTCATGAAGAGCAGCTCGTCGTCCTGCTCGATGCAGACGATCTCGACGACCTCCCGGGGCCGGACCTTCTCGGGGTCCGTGATGACCGCGGTCAGTGCGATCGCTGCCTGCGCGAAGGCTTCCTCCTTCGTCGGCCCTACGCCGCGAATCCCGATATCCGCCGGATGCGAGAACAATTCCCAATACGCCGTGGTCACGATGCACCGTTCTCCAGGTCGATCACCTGTTGCACATGGTAATGGAGCAGCCCCTCGAAGGGAATCAGCATTTTCCCCCGTGCGTATGGCGGGGGGGGGGCTCGGACACCGAGGCTCCCGACTGCACGCCGGTCTCGTACTTGCCGCCTCTCGTTTGTCGTAACGCCGTGAGGCGTTATCTCATGGTTTTCCCGATCGAAGACATGCCCTTGCGGGCACACTGCGAACGGGTCTACTTGGCGGGCAGTTCGGACGACCAGGCGGTCTCGTTGCGACCGGCCGAGAGGTCGCGGGCCTTGACGCGGAAGGTATGACGCTGATTGGCCCGGCCGACCTTGACTTTGTACTCTTGCGAAGTCTGCCAACCGCTGCTGAATCCCGACTCGGAGGTGCATTGGAAGAAGTACTCGACCGTTCCGCTGTCGTCGGTGGCCTCGCTGGCCGTCATCTTCACAGAGTAATCGAACGTCCCGGCGCCGCTATGGTACTCCTTGGGCTCGGAATCCCACGTCATCGGATTGGGCGTCGGCGCCAGCAGGTCCACGACCACCTCGCCGGACCATCCCGTCGTATTGTAGTTCACCGATTTGTCGCGAGCGCGGACTCTGAACTTGTAGTATCCGGCCGGCAGGTTGGCAGCCTCGTAGACAGCCTCGTCCTGCCAATCGCTGGTGTAAGCCGGGTGCGAGGTGCATTCGAACTGGTACTCGACGCCGTTTTTGTCCACGGCCGTCGTAGCCTCCATTCGGATCGCATTGCCCGAGACGCCGTAAGGCTCGGTCTGCCAGGTCATCGGGCTTGGCGTCGGCGCCGTGGTGTCCTCCGCCTCCGTCACTCCGGCCTTCCGTTCAGACCACGCGGTCTCCAGTCCATTGCCTCGGTTGCGGGCCTTGACCCGATACCAGTACGGCCTGTCGGGCGTCAGACCGGTGTCCTCCCATCGAGGCTCCTCGCCGGCTTCATAATAGAGCCATCCGCTATTGATTTCCGGACTGGAATAGTCCTCGAAGTAGTACTCGACTCCGGTCCCGTCGGTGGAGACGGCGGTCGTAGCGACCATGGCGATCGAGTAGGGACCGGTCGCAAACGGCGCCACGGCAAAAGTCATCGGGCTGGGCGTCGGCGCGGTCTGCGACTCATCGGCCCGCCAATCCCTCGCCAAGATCGCAAAATCGCGGAGATTCACCTCGCCCATGCGGTCGAGATCTTCAGCCACCGGCGCTTGGGCGGCAAGCCAGCTCTGCGAGAACCGCATCAGATCGCTGGGTCCGACTATGTCATCGTGGTCCAGATCCGTCAGAAGTCCAAGACCGGACAGAGACATGCTCGCCTGCGACGTCCCGCCGTAAGCCCCGAGATTGATGCGTCTGCCGTGCGGCCACAATTCGTCGGTCCAGCTCGAGCTCGGCCGGCCTGCATCGATGCAGGAACTCGTGTCCATGTCGACCACCCAACGCCCGAGATCCCCATCCCAACGGCCGGTCTGCGATCGGAGATGATAGTCTCCGTCGAGCCAGGAATCATCCTCGATGTTCAACGTGCCCATGTCGTTCCAGTACCCGCTGGAGGTGAACTGCGGATCGGCCACGATGTCGTCGTCGCCAAGGGCCGCCCCGCCGCCGACGTTTCCGCCGAAATTGTTCCAGAAGGCGTTATACGTGTTCGTACAGGGGCCATACAGACCCCCGACGGACGGCGCTTCGTTGAAGGCGATGATGTTGCTGTGCACGGTCGCGGGGCATTGACTCAGCCCGCCGCCGACAGTCCCGGCGCGGTTGCCGACGATCGTGTTGTTGTAGATGAAATTCGTGCAGCCGTAGAACCCGCCGCCTTGGGTCGCGGCGCGGTTGCCGGCGATGATGTTGTGGTGGATCCTGGCGGCGCAGTTGGCCAGTCCCCCGCCTTCGACCGAGGAGTCGTTGCCGATGATTCGGTTGCCGGCGATCTCCCCGTCGCAGGAATACAGGCCGCCGGCGTCGCGGTTGCCGGTGATCACGTTGTTCAGAATGGCCCCGCCGCAGGAACTCAGACCCGCGTTGTTGCCGGAAATCAGGTTGCCCTGAATGAGTCCGTCGCAGGAGTAGACGCCCTCCAGCTCGTTGGCGAGGATCCGGTTGTCGACAATCGTCGGTCTGGCGTTGTTCCGCCCCTCGATGCCCGCGCCGCGGCAATCCCGGATGACGTTCCCGGAGATGGTCGGCGAAGCCCCGTCGCAGAGGATTCCGGCGACGGTGACCGTCAGGCCGGACAACACGGATTGCTCCCCCTCCGCGAAATCGAAAACGACGCTCGCATCGGAGTCGGATGTGATCACGGTGGCTTGTACGATCACGGCGTTGACGGGATCCTCGCTTCGCACGGTGATCCGCCGGCCGTTGAAGACGATCTGCTCGCGATAGGTCCCCTGCCGGACAACGACCGTGTCTCCATGCTTGGAGTTGTCGATGGCCGCCTGAATGGTCTGATAGTCGGCCGGGCCGTCGTCATCCACGGTCAGAATGCCCGCCGAACAGGGAATGGCCACAGCCAGCGCCGCCACAATCGCGATGAGTCTTTTCATACCGGGCCCCGTCTTTGGTGTCGGCCTCCGCGCCAAGTTGCCCGTGCTTGGCACCCTCCTCGCCAAATCCGGGGCGGAGAAGCCAGCACAGGTCAGATTGTTATAGGACATACTCTATGACATCATACGCTCGCAAGCGTCAGAAGTCAAATCGGCCGATCGACCTCCACGCTTGACACGGGAAATGCGCGTACAAAATCCTCGCATGCGTCCTGGCCGTTCAAGGGTCGTGAATTACACACCTGCGATCGCGGCGGATGCCGCGCGGAGACGTATGCTCCCTGTCCTGCGTCTCCACGCCCAAACCCGTTATCCTACCTGGGATCAGGGCTTCGCTTCCGCGAAACCGGCCTGGAGGATCACGCCTGCATAGGCCACGTATCCTCTGAGCAGGATGTAGTATTTCCCGGCCTTCGGACTCTCGACGATCACCGTCTCGTTGTTTCCGGCCAGGTACGGCCGGTAATCCCACTCGTCCGCCGTGGGCTTTTGCCCGATGCAGACGTAGAGATCGACGTCGCCCGTACCGCCGGAAGTCGAGATCTCCAGCTGAGTTTGCCCCTCCGGCACATCGATCACGAAGAATGCCTCGCTGCCTGCTCCGCCGGCAAGGCCGGAGACCACCCCGCCGTTCTTCAGCAAGATGACGCCGTCGGGCGCAGTCCCATCACAGGTCGCCGTGAGGGTGATGCCCGAAAAAGCCTTGTAACCGCGGATCATGACGTACCACATGCCGTTGCAGGGATTGTCGATGACGACCGCTTCCTCGCTTCCGGCAAGATAGGGTCGGAAGTCGTATTCCGCCACGGTCGGGAGCGCTCCTTTCCTGACGTACAGATCGGCGTCCCCGCTGCCGCCGGACATCTCGATCTCAAGCGTCTTGACGCCGATGGGCACCTCGATGCTGAAGAACTGCTCGTCGCCCGCCAGACCGGCGATTCCCGTGACGGGATGCCCGGAGACCAACGGCGTCGCCTCCTCCACGGGGGGAGCCCAGTAATCCGCCTCGAGCGTCGCGCCGCTGTATGCGCTGTCGCCCTTCAACAGAATGTACCAGCGTCCTCCGGCAGGGTTTCCAATGCTGATGCTTTCGTTGTTGCCGGAGTCGATCGGCCGGTAGTCCCAGGCGGTCTCGGTGGGCTTGGCCCCTCGTTTGATGTACATATCGCAGTCGCCCACGCCGCCATGGAGATAGAACGCGAGTCCCGCCTGGCCGCTGGGCACGTCGATCGCATACCATTCGCTGCTGCCGGCCGAACCGGACAGACCGCCGATTGGCACTTCATCCTGGAGCATGTACACCGCGTCGGAAATCCCGTACGCGGCCACGAGGCTCACATCGTTGTAGCTGCTGTAGCCGTACAGCAGGATATACCACGTTCCGGCCTCCGGATCGTCGATGTGCACCGACTCATCGGCGCCGCCCACCGCGGACTTGGCGTCGTAGCTGAACCGAGTCGGCTTGCCCTCGCGTTTGACGTAGAGATCGACGTCGCCCGTGCCGCCCCAGGTGTTGATCTCCAGGTAATCCTGATCCTCGGGCACCTCGATGCGGTAGTACATTTTGCTGTCGCCGGAACCGTGGAGGCCCGTCACAGGAATGCCGTTCCCGAGCGTCAACGAAACCACATCGTTGACCCGGGCCCAGAACTTGACGCCGGCATAGGCCGTATCGCCATACAGCAGGATGAACCACGTTCCAGGGCTCGGCTGGGTCACCAGGATGATCTCCAGATTGCCGTCGACCCCGTCGCAATACTCGTAGTCGGAGATCGTGGGCGGCACGTTCCGGCTGGCGAAGATCGCGCAATCCCCGGTCCCGCCGGCCGTTCGGATCACCAACTCCGCCGTATCGCACGGAACCTCGATCTGGAAGAGCATCTCGCTACCTGCGGCGCCGCTGAGATCTTGGAGGATCTCCGTACCGTCCAGAACGATGGGAGGATCGCCATATCCCCCCCAAGCGACCGCACAAAACACCACCGCAATGACAACCACACTGTTCCCCCGCGCCTTCGTCATCTCTTTCATACGCTTTCCCTCTCTTTTCGATGCCAACCGCTGTTTTCCAGGCCTTTCAGACACAGGGAGACCGCCGGAGAGACTTCGCGCATGGAACGACGCCCCGAGAGATCGACACGATCCGTTGAATTCGCCGCTCCGCCCGGCCCCTGGTTGAATCCCTGCCGTCGGACCCGCGACTGGGCCGCAATGACACGTCACCGCAGCTTGTCCGGGTCCATACTCGAATACGATTCGCTTTATTGACTGTATCGCAAAGGAGCGTCCCTGTCAAGCTTTCGTCTCGGATTTGTCCTCTTGATGCTTTGTCTATCCCGAAGTATGCTGTCGACGATGATTTGAAGGAGCCAAGTGAAATTCATAAGGAAAGGGCAAGACAGATGGAGAAATGGTATTCCTCGGGGCTCAAACTGGCATGCGGCATCGCTCTGGTGCTGGCCGTGCTGATCCTCCATCCCGGCTCCTGGGAGCAGAGAGCCGGAGCACGTGCCAAATCAACAGATCCGCTGGTGGGCGCTTTCTTTCAGGTGGAGGTGGAGGGCAAGCTGGGCGGCACCTTCAGTGCCTGCTCGGGAATCGGGTCTGTCCATGAGATCATCGAACACAAGACCAACACCAAGGGCGGACCGGAGGTCATTCAGAAGATCCCCGGCAGACTGAAGTGGAGCGACGTCACGCTCAGCCGGCCCGTGACTGCCGACATGAAACTGCACTCATGGCGTCAGGAAGTAATCGATGGCCGGATCGCGGAGGCCCGGAAGAAGTGTACCATCACCGTGGTCGACCGAACCGGCCAGACCGCGGCGACCTGGGACCTGAACAACGCCTGGCCGAGCGGACTGATCATCAATCAGAAAGCCGGCGGGGAGCCGCTGATCGAGGAGATGACGGTCACCTATGAGTCGGCCGTGCGGCGCTAATACGCTGTCGGCTGAATCGGATTGTCGACAAAGGGCTGCGGGACTTGCTCGCAGCCCTTGTTGTTTCCGCTCATCGCGGCAAGTAATCCTCCCGCACGGGCGAGAAGACTTCGATGGCGACGGAGTCCTCCACGATCTGTGCCCCGTGCTCCACGCCGGAGGGGACGCACCAACTGTCGCCCGGCGTGACGTCGTGCGGCCGGCCGCCGATCGTCAGCCGGATGTGTCCCTTGACGAGATACCCGGTCTGTTCATGCGGATGCGCGTGCAAGGGCAGCACGCTGCCCCGCTCCAGAAGAAACTCGACCATCAGCGTTCGCTGCCCATAGCACAGGGTCTTCATCTGAATTCCCGGCAGCGCCGCCTTGTACCCTTCCTCACTATGCGTCTCAAACACATCGCACCTCTTGAATGGGGCCGTCCTGTTGTCCATGTTGCGTCTTATCCCGTCTCTCATTACTCGATTCCTGGCCCGGCTGCAACCCAGACGCCCTCAACCCTCAAGATCGTCGTTCCGTATCACGCGGGATTTCACATGGGGCAAAGACGAACTTGCCGCGCACGAAAAAAGGCCGCAGGCGGACGACGTCCGGCCCGCGGCCTTTGCATGTCGATTCGAATCCTGAGGAACCGACTTGCGGCTCCCGCAGGAATCGACTGTCAGTTGAGATCCTTGTCCTTCCAGTACTTCGTCCCGGCGATCGTGGCCTGGAGGGCCAGCCCGGACTCGGTCATTGAGAACACCTCGATCCCGGCGCGGATGTCGCCTTCGGCGCTGGCCTCCGCGCCATTGTCGCCGGCCTTGGCCGCAGCGTCGGCGTGAGCGCCGGCGTCCCAGCCCTTCGTGATGAAGTTGTCCATCGTGGCCTTGTCCTTGAAGACCATGACGACGCGATAGTCCTTGGCGCCCAGACCCAGACCGACGCCGCCGAGGGCCATCTTCATGTAGGTCCGCTGCTTCGTCGCGTTGTCCACGACGACGCCGTAACCGCCGCCGGCGCTGGCGATCAGGAGGTTCACGTTCGCGTTGCTGAACACGCCGTAACCGACACCGTTCTCGACCTTGGCCTGGGTGTCCGGCGCCTCCTTGTAGAGCCGCTGGAGCGTTTCTTTTTCCATGTCCGCGACGGCCTGGCGACGTTGTTCGAGCGTCATGCCCTTCTTCTTGGGACCGCACCCGGCCGCCAACATCGTGACCACCGCAACCACACTGACCCAGCGCAATACTTCTCTCATTTGTTTCTCCTGTCCAATACTACCATCCTAATCCATTAGGACGCTGCAGATCATCGTCTCAATCTGCAACCGGCAAAGAAGCTCATGCTTTCGCCCGGGGCGGAACCGCCTCGCCGGCAATAACCGGATACGTAATCCCGGCCAGCAGACCACCGACCAGGGGAGCTGCCCAGAACAGCCATAGTTGGGCAAGGGCCCAACCGCCAACGAACAGGGCCGGCCCCGTGCTGCGGGCCGGGTTCACCGACGTGTTCGTCACCGGGATGCTGATCAGGTGAATCAGCGTCAGAGCCAACCCGATGGCGATCGGCGCGAAGCCCGCGGGAGCCCGTGAATCCGTGGCGCCCAGAATAATCATCAGGAACATGAACGTCAGAACGGCTTCGGCCACCAGAGCAGCCACCAGGGAATACCCGCCCGGCGAATGCTCGCCGTAACCGTTGGCGGCGAACCCACCGGCGAGACTGAACCCGTCCTTGCCGCTGGCAATCACGTACAACACGGCCGCCGCGATGACGGCCCCAATAACCTGAGCGATCATGTAGGGAATCACTTCGCTCCATGGGAAACGCCGGCCTGAGGCCAGACCGACCGTCACCGCCGGATTGAGATGGCATCCGGAGATGTGGCCGATGGCGTAGGCCATGGTCAGCACGGTCAATCCGAACGCCAGGGACACGCCGAGCAGGCCGATCCCGACGTTGGGAAACGCCGCCGCCAGCACGGCGCTGCCGCAACCGCCAAACACGAGTCAGAATGTGCCGAGCAACTCCGCCGCCAATCGCTTGTTCAAAGGCATACCCGCTCCTTTCAAACCAGACTCCCACCGGTTCGACTGTGCTGTCACGGCATGGACGAGAGCCGTGAGCCAGCGGTATGGTGCGTCTCAGCGGTAGGACATGCCACGAGGAAAGGGTCTGGGGCCCGTCGTTTGACAGATCCTTCTGCAGAGGGCACACAACACCCACGTCAATACAGGGTCCATTGTAGTCGGGTTCAAAATAGACGCCAGAAGTTTCGTAAAATTTGTTCGTTGCGAAGACCCCGAGACGAGCCGCTGAGAAAACAGTTCGGGCCGGCCTCCCTCGGAAGCCGGCCCGAACTCATGCACAACCGCTCGATCCGCCAAATGACAAATTCATCACAAACCACTGGCCCCCGCGGTGTCCGCCTCCAGCAGAATCACCATGGCGCCCATCGTTCGCGTTCCAAAGAAGTCCCGGTTGTATCCGATAATGATGGGCTTGCCAACCTTGCCCTGCATGGAGTTCCGCAGGATGTCGACGATCGTGTCCACACGAAACTCCTGCACCCCGACGTCAATGGAGAGAGTGTTCGCCTGCGCCGGCTTCACCTCCAACTCAATCGACCAAGGACCAATGGGGGCTTTGACCTTGCCGGGCGATGACATCCCGCCAAACCAGTAACCCACCGTCTGCAATTCTGCGCCCAGGAACTTCTGAAGGTGCTGGCGCAGCGGCTCCGGCAGTTGGCTGACTT
>CALMMH010000241.1 GCA_937868145.1 uncultured Phycisphaerales bacterium | reverse complement strand
CGATCAGCAGGATTTCATGGGCCAACTCGTTCGCCCGTCTGGCAAGATCCGCATCCGCATTCGCTCCGGCATGAGACGCACACAGGCCGACAATCACAGGCAATGCAACCGTCAATCCCAACGAAGTCGCCTTTCCCAAATGCATGAGTCCTCCGATCCCGGCAAACGATCTACTCCGCCGAGAGCACCACATCCATCGCCTCCATGGCGGACAGGTACACTCCTCGGGAATAATTCTCCAGAAGACGCCAAGCCGTCGCAGCATCCTTCTTGTGCAGCCGCTGAGCCGCGTCTTCCACGGGGCCCTGCATCTCGACAGCGTTCCGCTCAACCCGTTGTTGCGCGTCCCTCAGCCGCTCCATTGCAGAGGGGTCTTTCCGATCCATCTTGTCTCGGAAATTGGAGAAGGTCCAGAAGGCCTCTCGCATGTCGGGCTCAAACTCCGCCTGCACCTTGCGGTCGAACTCCTGGGACTCGGGACGCTTCGAGGAAAGCCTGTAGCCGACGGGAAAGTCCGCAATGCCGAAGTGGAATGGAATGTAGAACGAGGTCCGCGGCGAGGCCAGACTGACCCAATACACAATCCCCATCTCCTGCGGCATTCCGCTTCGCAACTGGGCCACGAAACTGGTCTGCGTCGCGCCGCTGCACAAGGCGCACAGGAACGGCGCCGCCGGAGCGGATGACGACTCGCTCTCTTTGTCGTGTCGAAGGATCTGCATGACGTCGGCGGCCGTCATCGCGTGTTTGGGCTTCACGGAGAAAGGCAGATTCGCCCCTTCTTTCAACGGTTCCGCGACGATGTATTGCAGCCCGCTCCACTGTCGCCCGATGTTGTTCGGATGAGTCGCCGCCTGCGGATTTGCATAGACCGCGGCGAAATCGAACGCGCCGCCGGCTGGATCGTACCAACCTCGCGATTTCGCGTAGTCCACGATGTCCTTGGACGCCAGGACGCCGCCCTTGCCAATAACGACCTCGCGGATCGTGTACGTGTTGGCGACCATCGCCACCTCATCGTCCGCCACGCGCTTCGCCAGCCAGTGCTTGCCGTTGACCACGCAGAAGAGCCAACCCTCGGTCGGATCGGCAATGACGTAGGTCCGTCCGGAATCGACGTAGCCAAACTGTTCCACGAGCCGACCGGCCAGCAGAACGCCCTCGCGCGCGGTCTTGGCCCGCAGGGCGACCAGACGCCGCAGGTCCCAGCCGATGCCGCCGTTGGTCAGTTCCGGCCGATCCTCTCTTGACGGGCAATTGTCCGAGCAGACCGTCACGCCCCACTCATTGATGTAGCTGTCCGAGAACGGCATGTCGGGCATCTCCGACCAGATGCAGGCCCAGGTCCGCGGGACCTGTTCGAGCGAGCCGCCGGTCTGAAGCGTCACCATGGCCCCCGCCGGATGGGTCTTTCGCAGCAGCTTGTGATGATTGACGATCTGGGGAGCCCCGTCATCTTCGTTGTGGCCGACGAGAACGCAGCCGTCGGCGGAGGCGTTCTTTCCCACGACGATGGAGAAACACGCCCGCCCCGGCACGGCCACTGTCAGGATCGTGATCGCCAGGACCGCTGCAAAAGCGGCCTTTCTCCTCGAAAACGAACGAATTGTCGCGACATCCGCATTCATAGTCCTGCACATCCTTAAGACGGCTCCGAAAACCTTGCGCGAAGGTCGTCCGGAGCCGTTTTTCTGGCGGACGCCTTCTGCGAATCACCCTGGACATCGAGGGCTATCTGTCCTTCCGTGGAGGCCACGACCACGGCGCAGACGCCGTCTCCCGTGACGTTCACGACCGTGCGGCACATGTCCAGAATGCGATCCACCCCCATGATGATGCCGATCCCTTGGAGCGGGACCCCGACGCTGCCCAACACGATCGCCAGCATGATGACGCCCGCGCCGGGGATGCCGGCCGTCCCGATCGACGCCAGCGTTGCGGTCAGCACGATCGTCAGATGCTGCATGGAGCTCAATTCGATCCCGTAGATCTGCGCCAGGAACGCCGCCGCGACTCCCTGGTACAAGGCGGTGCCGTCCATGTTGATCGTCGCCCCCAAGGGCAGCGTGAAACTACAGACGTGCGGGGACACACCGAGGTTCCTGGTGACGCAGTCCATCGTCACCGGGAGCGTCGCGTTGCTCGAGGAGGAACAGAACGCCATCACCTGGGCGGGGCGAAGCCCCTGAAAAAATCGTCGAACGCCCGTCTTCGTCAGAATCTTCAACGCCGAGGAATACACCACGAGCATGTGGATCGCAAGCCCGAGCAGAACCACGATGCTGTACTGTAGAAGCATCAAGAGAATGCCCGCGCCGAAGTCGGCAACGACGGACGCGATCAGCGCGAACACGCCGTAAGGCGCCGTCAACATGATGAGATGCACCATCCGCACGATGATCTCGTCGATGCCTTTGAAGAAGTCGATGACCGGCCGGCCTCGCTCGGGCGCGATCAACGTCAGGCAGATGCCCATCAACAACGCGAAGAAGATGATCTGGAGCATCTGGCCGTCCACGAGCGACTTGATGGGGTTGGTCGGAATGATATTCAGCAGGAGGTCGCGAATGGAAGGCTGCTGTGCGGCCGGCGGCGTCACGGAGTCTCTCTGGTTGGCCGCATCATGGATCAACCGCTCACGCGCCTGCTGAGGGAGGCTGGTTCCCGGCCGCACGATGTCCGTGAGCACCAGACCGATGCTGACTGCGACAGCGGTCGTGCACATGTAGAAAACAAGCGTCTTGGCCCCAATCCGACCGAGCGTGCGAATGTCCTTGAGGCTCGCGGTGCCGACCACCAGCGACGCAAACACCAGCGGCACGACGACCATGCTGATCAGCCGGATGAAGGCCGTCCCCACCGGCTTGATCCAGACGCCCACAAACCCCGAGAATTCGAACCGGTTGGCAATCAGGCCAAAGAGAGCCCCCGCCGCCAACGCGATGAGAACCTTCGTGTAGAGCTGTAGTTTCGGTAACCGCATCTGATCTCCTGGCCGGGGACATATCGTCAGACCAGATCATAATGGAGCAGACGCCGGCCGTCAAAAAGGATTGTTCAGCGGGACTTCACGGCGTGCGAGCAGGCCCGAATCAGCGCGCCGTAGATAGCGTCGCAGTGGGCCCGATCCGTCATGGCCTCGGGATGCCACTGCACGAACAGTCCGAATCCGCCGTCGGTCCGCTCGAGGGCCTCGGCGACGCCATCCTCGCTGCGTGCGATCACACGCAGGTTCTCGCCCCGATCGTCCACTGCCTGGTGATGGTTCGACAGAACGGAAGCCTGCGTATCGCCGAGGAGGTGCGCGAGGCTGCTCCCTGGCTCAATCCTGACAAGGTGGTACTTGCGGTGGTCCACCGTTTTGCCGACCTCGGAGGGAATGTCCTGAATCATCGTGCCGCCGGAAACCACGTTGGTGAATTGCATCCCCAGGCAGACGCCAAGCAGAGGTTTGCCCCCGGCCAGCCAGCGGGCGATGAGCTTTCGCTCGAATTCGTACCGCTCGGGCGTCAGCGGCTCAACCGTTTCGTGCGGCTGCTCCCCATAGACCTGGGGCGGAATATCGTCCCCACCGATGAGCACAAGACCATCAAGTTCCTTTAAGTATTTCCGCAACGCCCGCTCGTCATTGATCGTCGGCAGCACGATAGGGACGCCGCCATTTTCCGCCACGGCCTGAACATAGGCGAAGGGAACGGTCGTTTGCGCAGGCGTGCGGTCCTTGGCCGGCTCATAGACGCTGGTGATCCCGATTAAAGGACCTTCCGACGTCGCAGACCGGCAGCAACCGCCGGACACCCACAACATGAAGGAACACAAGAACAGCAAGCCCCAACGTATTGGGGGACCAACCTTACGCGTCGGGTTTTCCATATCGTCGGAGTCTATCGTTTTTCACTGTCCTTGTCTATACGACATATCATCTGAGGACCGGGACGA
>CALMMH010000240.1 GCA_937868145.1 uncultured Phycisphaerales bacterium | reverse complement strand
GGGCGGCCCGCCGGCCGAAAGCGTCGATCTGCGGCCGGCTTTTGAGAAGTGGGGCTTGGGCCCTCGAGTCCAGGGCAAACGGAACACCTGCTCGGTCTTCACGGTGACCGGGGCTTTGGAGTACGCGCTGGCCAGCAAGACCGATCGGGCGACGAGGCTCAGCGTCGAGTTCCTCAATTGGGCCTCGAACCAGGCGGCCCACGACACCGACGACGGCAGTTTCTTCTCGGACGCCTGGACCGGGTTCGCGGTCCACGGCATTTGTCCCGAGGAGGACATGCCGTATCAGGACGTGTTCGACGCCGCGAGGATGCCCAGCCAGACCGCGAAGGAGCACGCGAGCCAATTGTGCCAAGCCGGCCTGCGTCTGCACTGGATCAAGCCGTGGGACCCGAACACGGGACTGACCGACGCGGAGTTCGTCGCGATCAAGCGCGTTCTCAACCAGCAATGGCCCGTCTGCGGCGGATTCCGCTGGCCCAAGAAGGCCGAGTGGAAGGACGACGTCCTGGAGATGAGGCCGCCGGAAGGCGTTTTTGACGGTCACAGCGTGCTGATCGTCGGCTATCGGGACGATGCTTCGCAGCCGGGCGGCGGGGCTTTCCTGTTTCGCAACTCGAACAACAACGGCCGCGAAGGCTGGATGACTTACGAATACACCCGCGCGTATATGAATGACGCCGTGTGGATCGATTGCGATCCGGAACTGGGAGCCATTTCGACCGGTTTGCTCAATCCGCTCGGCGCGTTCCCGCAAGGCCGCAATCGCCGTGTGTCGAGCAACCAGCAGCCTTGGCACACCGAGAACCTCGACATGACCTGGCTCATGCCCGGCGAGTCGGTCAACATGCCGATCCTGGAAGGACCGGGTGTCATTACGCACATGTGGCTGACCAGCCACGCCGGATGGGTCGGCGAGTTGAACGCCCTGGTGCTGCGGATCTACTACGACGACAGCAAAGAGCCCGGCGTCGAAGTCCCGCTCGGCGACTTCTTCGCTGTCGGGCATGGCAAGCCCGCGTCGGTCGAGAGCATACCCGTTCAGGTTTCGCCGACCGGGTCGCTCTCGTGCTGCTGGCGGATGCCGTTCCGCAAGAACGCCCGAATCGTGGTGACCAACGACAACCCCGATCGTTCGACCGGCCTGTATTGGCAGGTCGATTGGATGCAGTTGGCGGACCTGCCGGCGGGCACGCCGTATTTTTACGCGCGTTATCGCCAGGAGTACCCGGCCGGCGCGGGGCACGACTATCTACTGGCCGACCTCAAGGGTCGCGGCTGGTACGTGGGCACGGTGATGTCCGTCACGCTGGGCCAGAGCGGCTGGTTCGGCGAGGGCGACGACTTCTTCTACATCGACGGCGAGCAAGTCCCCAGTCTCCAGGGCACCGGCAGCGAGGACTACTTCAACGACGCCTGGGGTTTCCGCGTTCGGACCGGTCCCTGGTTCGGACAGCCTCGCTGGCAAGAAAGTGAACTTCCTGGCGACAGCGGCGTCTGCTATCGTTGGCACCTGCCCGACCCGGTTTACTTCAGCAAGTCGCTCAAGGTCGAGATCGAGCACCGGGGCAACCTCGACGAGTCGGAGGACGGATTCTTTCTCGAACGTCCCGACTTCTTCAGCAGCGTCGCCTACTGGTATCAGGCAGGCGAACCCAAGACCACCTTCGATCCACTGCCCGGCTGGCACGAGCGGCGGGTCCCGTGGGAGCAGGTCCATCTTGTGAAGGCGTTCCGCTACGCGAGAAGCACCGGCGACGCCAAGGTCCAGGTGCAAACGCAAGGCTTCTTCGGCGCCCGGCCTGTGCTCCTGTGGCCGAACGACGAACCTGGCGCTACGCTCACGCTGCCGTTCGAGCTCTCCCAGGATGGTCGCTTCGCGGTGCGTCTGACCGCGGCCAGCGGTCCTCGCAATGGCGTGTACGAGATCGAGTTGGACGCCAGGAAGGTCCTCACGGCCGATTTCCGTGCCTCCGAGGAAGGCGAGATGGACCTCGTGCTCGGAACCCACGAACTGAGCAAGGGCAGCCACACGATTCGCTTCCGCGCCGTCGGCGACGCCGGCCGGGTCGGGCCGCTGGGCGTGGAGGTCCTGCGATTTCTCAAGCTGCCGCCGGAAGCCCAGCGATCCGAGAAGACGCACCACGAGGCCCACTTCATCCGCCTGGGCATCGGCCGGGCGCTTTATGCGTATCGGCTGGCGTTCGACGCGTTGCCCGATTCCCTGGAGACGCTGGTCGAAAAGGGCTTCATGACCGAACGATACCTGCGCGACGAGAACAATCTGCCGCTGAAGGCCCGGCGCGAAGGCGACGCGATGGTCGTCGAGAGCCCCGGCAAAGACCGCTGGAAACACAGTTGGAAAGGCCTCGACGCCAGACGGTGATCTGCGGCGATTTTCGGCAAGTTATAGCGACCGAATCGCCGCCCGCGCCTTTTGCTTCCCTGAAAGCCCGTGAAACTCATAGTCGCCAACGGATAGGTTTGATATACTGGATCGTGTTCTCACGTGCATGTTGAGCAGGGGCGAAAGCGAGGTTGGAAGTATGGGAACGACGCACGTCACCGTAACTGTTCGCAATCCGGCACAGCCGGAGCAGATGTGGGAAGGGTTGTTTCGTGTCGATCCTACAGCTATGAATAGTCTGGCACCTGGCACGTGCCTGCGGAGAATCGGATTACAACCACGAGGGAAACGCAGCTATGAACTGGCGGACGGGTCGAAGGTCGAAGTGGATATCGCCAGCGCACAAGTGGAGTTCATGGGCGATGTGGCGTGCATTACTATGATCTTCGGCGAGGATGATACCGAACCCATCCTTGGGCTCACTGCCTTGGAATCAGTCGGGGTCAAGGTATATCCTCAAGACCAGTGTCTGAAACGCTTGCCCGCCGTTCGTCTGAAGTAAGCTTCTGCTTCGAGAAGCAAAGAAGACCAGCCATGACGCAGAAAGCTATCGCACCACGTTGTTGCTACGCGATGCAACTCGGCGACTGTTCGGGTTCGTTGAACCGTGAGCACTTTGTCTCCAAGCACCTGCTCAAGGAATTCGAAGAAGCCGGGAAGGTAAAGGTCACGGGCTACCCGCATGGCAACGACACTGGCCAATTCGTGATGTCGGTAGAATCGATGTCGGCGAAGGTCCTTTGTGAGAGTCATAACAGCCGGTTGTCGGAGGTCGATACACAAGGGTGCCATTTCCTCTCAGCCTTCTTTGCCGCACATTCGAATCTCCTCGCAGAGACGGTCACGACCGATCAGACTTACGAATTTGATGGACCGATCATCGAGCGATGGATGCTGAAAGCTGCTTGTGGTCTTATTGCCTCGGGCCAAGCCGGGATCGGCACTAAACGCATCGAAAAGACTACTCCGCCATTGGAGTTTCTCCAGGTCTTGTTCGGATTGGAAACGTTCCCAAGCGAATGGGGCCTGTATACTCGTCCGACTACTCCCGTCGGGTTTTCGGACAAGAAGAACTTTGGCTTGGGCCTGTACGTGCCGCTCCAACCGAATGGCACACGGCAACTCTGGGGGGTGAAACTGGAGCATTATGGCTTCACGAGTATCCTCGCCCTGAAGACCCCGCAACAGCCATTTCAGGGAACGGATTTGGATGGTGCGTTCCACCACCCGGAATTCTTCAGATTTGTGTATTCCCCGACCGGCCGCAGCGTGACTATCCGAGTGAAATGGCCGGAGCCACTGGTCGGCTCTGGCTTCGTCATCGACTTGCATAAAGGTGGCCCGCCGAACCATGCGTTGCAGCAGACGGCCGCC
>CALMMH010000239.1 GCA_937868145.1 uncultured Phycisphaerales bacterium | reverse complement strand
TTGTCGGCGTAGACTCTTGAGGATGTCCAACCCGCCTACTTTCGGCAGCATCAGATCGAGCACGATCAGATCGTAGGGGTTGGCGAGGGCTTGGTGTTGGCCGTCTTCGCCGTCGGTGGAAATATCGACGGCATAGGACGCCGTCTCTTTGAGCGCCTTGGCGATGTTGCGCGCAAGTCTGGCTTCGTCTTCGACGATCAACACTCTCATGTTCCGACCCCGGGTTCTGTGTCCATAAGCAGCGTCCTGCCGGCCTCCCTGCCCGACTTATTGTACTGGCTGCACGAGAAGGTGCAACCGTGGTTCTGGGAGGTTGCCAATTCGGTCTGTCAGTTTTCAGGTTCAGTTCAGGTTTCCGCGGTACCTTGTATAATGTAGGCAGCCGGATCGTGCGGTTGAAGGGCAGCTTCTGGCGGGCAGACAGGCTGGGTCGATGATCGAAACTGCTGAAAACGGATGCAACGCGAGGGGATCAGGGATGTATGCCATGCAGGAGCGCAGACGATGACGTCAAATGGGGAATCCCGGGTGAAAGACTCTCGCTCACCCCAGACCATACAACTGAAGTTCTCAGAGAAATACGATCTCGACCACGCGCAACACTACTTCCGAAAACATCGGGCGAGTCTTTCCCGTAGAGTGACGACGTGGCGCGAATTGGCGATTGCTCGGCAGGCACTGGCACTTGCCGGCGATCCCTGCGTCGTGCTGGATCTTCCCTGCGGCACCGGGCGGTTCTGGCCTCTGCTGGCGGAGAAGCCGGATCGCAGGATTCTCGCCGCCGACAGCAGTGAAAAAATGCTTCAGGTGGCCGGGCAAATGCAACCCATGAACCTGGTTGAACGCGTGGAGCGTTTTCAGTGCTCCGCCTTTGAAACCGGGCTCGACGACGGTTCGGTAGACAACATCTTTTGCATGCGGCTGCTTCACCACATCGTCGAACCCTCCCACAGGTTGGCGATGTTGAGGGAATTCCACAGAGTGACCCGGGACACGGTTTGCGTCTCGCTGTGGGTGGACGGCAACTACAAGGCGTACCGGCGAACGAAGCTGGAGGCGCGGAGATCAGAGGCAAACCAGCAGAACCGTGGCGTTGTGAAACGACGGACCGTCGAGTCGGAGTTCAGGCAGGCTGGATTTCGGATCGAAGGCCACGTTGATTTCCTGAGATTCTACTCCATGTGGCGAATCTACGTCCTTCGCAAGGGATAGAACCTTGAAAGCGATATGTGTCGTTTCCGACTGTGACAGGAGACTCCTCGAGTATAACGGTCTCGACAGTTTCGAGTCCCTTTGGGAAGTTGAGCTGGACTGGTTTGAGGAGCCCAACCACCGTCGGCACGGCTGGAGCGGCGTGTCACAGCACGTGTTGAAAAGGCCGGAAGGGGGCTCCCTTACGGTGTTCATCAAACGCCAACAGAACCACAATTTCAAGTCCTTGCTTCATCCGATGCGAGGCCTTCCCACGACCTACCGGGAGTACCGAAACCTCTGTAGACTGAAGAAATATGGAATCCCCTGTCCGGATCTCATCTTCTACGGGCATCGGAACGCCGGCGGACAATGGCAGGCGATTCTCATGACGCGATCGCTGGATGGATACAAATCGTTGGAAGACTCCCTGAGCTCGATTGAACAGGATGACGTGGACGCACGAAGGGCGTTGCTCGCCTCGGTCGCTCAGACGCTCAGCCGAATGCACGGTCACTATCTTCGGCATAGCTGCCTGTATGCCAAACACATTTTTGTCCGGGGTAAGAATTGTGACAGCTCGAACCGCGACGGGATCTGCGAGTTCGATTCGGTCGTGATCGACCTTGAAAAGATGCGAACCGGTTTTCCCTTGTACCGACTGATCTTGCATGACTTGGATACGTTGTATCGACACTGGAAGCGTGCGGAGGGGGATTGGGAAGTGTTTATCGACAGCTACGTGGCTTGCATGAAATCCGGCTTTCTGGGCAGGAAAGTCACGGACGCCGTCATCCGGAGAAGCATTGCGGATTGCCGAGCGAGCCAAATCGGACACCCTGCGGCGAACCGGGCGGCCGGTTGAGATAGGACTGCCAGGGACAACGAGGAACCACAACTCCATACGCCGCATGGGCCTTCGGTGTGCGGGTGCCACTGTCCTTCTGACCGTTACGCAAGCGGTCTGACATAGTAGAGCAGCAGGGCCGCGATCTCGCGCAGCATGTAGGCCGGGAGGGCCCTGAGCCGGCGGGTCTCCCGGGCCGGAACCGTGTACACCTCCCGGCCGTATCGCTGATACGTGAGCTTGATTCTCGGCAGATGATAGGAGTGGCTGACCGCCAACACCCGCGACAGACCGTGCTCGGCGAGGATACCGCAGGTGTTGCGAACGGTGGCTTCGGTGTTGAGACCCTGCGCATCGAGAAGGATGTCGCAGGCGGGCACGCCGAGTTGGATCGCCATCCGGCGCATGGCCTCGGTTTCGTGGATGTCGCCGTCGCCGGGGCCGCCGGAGAGGATTACCTTGCGGACCAGTCCCTGTTGGTACAGCGAGCAGCCCGTTCGCACGCGGTCCGCGACCGCCAGCGACAGGTTGCCGTCCGCGTACACGCGGGCCCCGAACACCACGACGGCGTCGGCCGGCCTGCGATAGTCGGTCGTGCCGAAACAGGCCATCTGCGCCAGAGGGAATCCGACCAGGCACGCTGTCACGGTCAGGACGATGATGGCGGCCCCTTTCCACCCGATGACTGGGACCGTTCTGGGACCGAATAGAACGGCCGCGAGAATCCATGCCAGAGCGATCGCAACCAGCAACGAGAATGAGATCGGGCAGTCCGTGGCGATGATCTGTCCACGGGCCAGCGTCCGGACAGCGACTGCGTTCCCAACTGCGGCGGCCAGGAGCAAAGCCGTTGCGACTCCAGTAACGGTCCGACGCAGCGGCCTTCGCGGCGTCCGGATCCCCCAGGCGATCAGGAGCAGACCCGCGACCGCGAGCAGACCTCGTGAGAGCGCCGGCCCGAGCGTGCGGAGGTCGATCCACCACAGGTTCGCGTCGAACCCAGGACGCATGAACTCGCCGGCCAGATTCAGCAGCGAGAACCCGCCAATGAATATCGCCAGACCGCGGGCGATGCATCGGGACATGGACAACTTCGAACCAGGGACACGATCCACCATGTTGGAAGCATCGGCTGCTCACGTCGATGAGCTTGAGTCCTTCGCACACTACCGGTTCGATCCGGGCTGCGGATGAGCGGATTGTCCCGATGTCTTCATCGCCTCGCTGACGATGGGGAACAGGGCTCGGGCATGCCGGTCCATGCCGAGGTCGTTGGGATGGACGCCATCCACGGTGCCCTCGCCGTCGTTGCCGATCAGGTCGGCCCCCGAGACCAGGACGAGGCCCTCGAATCCCTCTTTCTGCATGGCCAGCACCGCGGCTTCCTGTCTCTTGGACAGGTCCGTGGGGTGAGCCTCCGGCCGTATGTGCGACTGGCCCACGAAGACGATCGGCGTGACGGGGCGCGCCTTTCGAATCGTTCGCACCAGTTGTCCGATGCGGTCCATGTACACTTCCTGGCTTACGCCCATGTTCCAGGTGCAGTCGATGACGTAGACCGCAGGGTCGAGCTCGGCCAGCGGTTCGGCGACGGGCGGCTCCATCGTGCCGGAGCCGGAGAACCCCAGGTTGATCACGGGCCGGTCTAGCAGCCTGCCCAGAATCGCCGTCCATGCCATACCCGGCCGGGAGGCGCACCCGCCCTGGGCGATCGACGTCCCGTAGACGACGATCGGCTTTCG
>CALMMH010000238.1 GCA_937868145.1 uncultured Phycisphaerales bacterium | reverse complement strand
TGACGGCTGGCTTGAACTGGACCTTGATGCGGGATCTCAGAATACGGGTGTTTTTGCCAATACGGCGACGGGCAGCGAGGATCACATAGCCAACGCCGACGGCAGGCAACTGGCCTTCCTGGGATCTCAGGAGGGTAATGCCCTGGAGCAGGACTTGGCGGCGATCTACAGGGTCGGTTGTGAATACCGACTGACCGTTGGGGTAGGCGTCTCCGCGAGGTTCCCGCCTTCGGGCATCAAGTCGGTGGATACGATCGATCTGGTCCTCTACTATCTCGATGTCAATCAACCCATGGACATCGTATGCCTGACGATTGGGGCGAAGGGGCAATCCTCGACCCAATTGAGGGACTACACGGCAGTGCTGGCAACCGTGCGGCCCGGCGACGCCTGGGCGGGCAAGACCATCGGCGTGGCGATCCGGGCCACGGGGGCCGCAGGCGGATTCTGGGATCTGGACAACGTCCGTCTGATCGAGTTGATGCCCGAGTTGGACGCGGTTTTGAACCCCTCCTTTGAGTCTCCGGCCGTCGACCTGACCGGTTTTCCGGTTCTGCCCTACATGGATGGTTGGAGGGAGCTCGACCTGGACACCCTGGGCAGCACGAATACCGGCGTCTTTGCCAATACGCCGACGGACAGTTGGGACCACATGGCCAATGCGGACGGGACCCAACTGGCGTTCCTGGCCTCGGCCACAGGCAACGGCTTGGAGCAGGACTTGGCGGTGGTGTACCGGGACGGTTGCAGCTATCGGCTGACGGCGGCGGTTGGCATATCGAGCCGATATCCGCCCTCGGCAGAACCGCCGGCCGACACGCTCGTACTGATTTTGTACTACTGGGATGGCGATACCCCCGTGGATATCGTGTCTCAGACGGTTGAGCCGGCGGGTCTGTCTTCAAGGCGGTTGCAGGATTTCTCGGTGTACCTGACACCGGTGCAGGCAGACGACGTCTGGGCCGGAAAGCCCATCGGGATCGCCTTGCGCTCGGTTGGTGAAGCGGGCGGATTCTGGGATCTGGACACCGTCCGCTTGGCCGAATCGTTGCCGCTGGTCCAGGAGTGAACGATCTGATTGATTTGTGATGCTGGATCGATGAATCGACAAACGACAAGTGAGGCCCGAACCGCCACGAGCGGCTTTAGCCTGATCGAGCT
Organism: uncultured Phycisphaerales bacterium; assembly: GCA_937868145.1. Lineage (GTDB taxonomy): Bacteria > Planctomycetota > Phycisphaerae > Sedimentisphaerales > Anaerobacaceae > PLanc-01. The sequence goes on along the minus strand of CALMMH010000238.1, from coordinate 7,766 downwards.
GCTGGTGGTGATTGCCATTCTGGCCCTGCTGCTGGCGATCCTCTCGCCCGCCCTGACCGAGGCCCGGGACCGGGCCCGCCGGATCGCCTGCGCCGCGAACCTCCGCCAGGTGGGCGCCGCGATTCATCTTTACGCCCACGACTTTGACGACTCAATTCCATTCGGGCCGGCGGGCCGACCGGTCACGGGCTCCAATTTCTACACCGTCATTGGAAACGTCACCAGCCTGCTGTCGCTCGAAGACGGCGCGCCGGTCGGATTGGGACTGCTGCTGAAGGACTACCTGTCCCGCCAGCCGCTGGTGTTGTTCTGCCCTGGCGCCGATCAACCATCGGAAGCCAAGGAGCAACTGGCCCGGGTGGGGTCCGCGCAGGCCCAGAGCGATTACTACTATCGTCATGCCTCGGTGGCCCTACTGACGGGCAAGCCGCAGAGCTTCCATATCCGCCTGAGTGATCTGGGCCGTAACAGCAAAGGCCAACCGATCGGCGCGTTGGTGACCGACGTGCAGTTCCTCGCGCACTCCTCCTTGGCGGCTTTTCAGGTGAAGACGCGAACGAGCCATCAGCAGGAGGCCAGCAATGTCCTCTTCGCGGCCGGCAACGTGTCTACCCTCCCCAACCGTGACGATGCTTTCACGGTGGACATCGGAACCGCTCCGTATGATGCGCTGGAACGTATCCTCACGATGTTCGAGCGGGCCGATGAGCATCGCTGATAGAAGTTGATCCCAAGCCGGCTGCGTCTGGCCGTAGAGACAATTCCGGCAACAATGGTGTGAGGATCCGAATTGCAGAGAACCACGCCTCTCCGTTGGAGTTGTGACTGCAATGACGCAGCAAAACCCTGATGTCGGGCGCTGGGGTTGCAGAGCTAAGGTGGTGTCTATACGGAACCATCGTAAGGAGATCAGGTTATGTCCAACGCACCTACCGCGGCACGCGCGGCGTTCGGCGATATTGCCCCGGCGAATCGAATCAGTAGACAATGTGCGGGTGCACAGACAATAGCGATCGCGCGGAACGGTTCGCAGCCTTCCGCCGACTGGAAGAAGGTCTATGGGCCGGACATCCTGAATCAGCAGGGCAAACTTTACAGGAAGCCCGCCTGCAACGTGTGAACGAGGAGACAAACCATGAGAGGAACAGTTCTTTACAGCCCGCGCGACATTCGGTTCGAAGATCGCGAGCCGCCGAGAATTGAACAACCGACCGATGCGGTGGTCCGCATCACCGCGACATGCGTGTGCGGATCGGACCTCTGGCCGTATCGGGGCTTGCAGCCGATCAACGGCCCGACGCCGATGGGACACGAGTATTGCGGCATCGTCGAGGAGGTCGGCAGTGCGGTGAAGTCGGTGAAGCGGGGGCAGTTCGTCATCGGTTCGTTCGCCACCTCCGACAACACCTGTCCCAATTGTCAGATTGGCTACCAGTCGTCATGCATGCGCCGCGAGTTCATCTCCAGGGCGCAGACGCCGGTGCTACGCGTGCCGCTGGCCGATGGAACGTTGGTGCCGACGCCGGGCGTGCCGTCGGACGACCTCGTCCCAAGCCTGCTGACCACGTCGGATGTGCTGGGGACCGGCTGGTTCGCCGCCGATGCGGCCAACGTGAAGCCGGGATCAATCGTGGTGGTTGTCGGCGACGGCGCGGTCGGCCTGCTCGGTGTCCTCTCGGCGAAGCAGATGGGGGCCGAGCGTATCATTGCGATGAGCCGGCACGAGAAGCGGCAGCAACTCGCCTGCAAGTTCGGCGCGACCGATATCGTGACCGAACGCGGCGACGAAGGCGTGGCCCGCATAATGGACATGACAAAAGGCGTCGGCGCCGATTCCGTGTTGGAGTGCGTCGGGACGCAACAGTCGATGATGCAGGCCATTCCCGCAAGCCTGATAGTGTGAACGAACCTCGCGAAAGGAATCGAATGAGACCGCACCTCGACTTTTGCCGTTTTCGGAGGTCAGGCGGCTTGGGTGAGTTGGTCGAGCATCCAGTTCCTGAGCTTCGGGGATAGGTTTTTGAGCATCCTGTCATAGGGAGGGTCGTGGAAAAGGGTTTCCTGCCAGAAGAGTCGACGCACGGCGGCGATCGCGTCGGCGAAGGTCGGCTCGTCCTTGTGATACCAGGGACTCTGACGGATTCGAACGGCATGGCGTCGGGTGTGTTCCGTGAAGATCAGGCAGATCACGGTGAAGACCGTCGCTCCTTTGTAGTGGTCGAGTTGGCCCTCCGCGTCCTGCCCCCCTGTTGTGCAAATCTCCCGGACCGCGCCCAGGCTACGCTCTCCAGCACAAACGTTCGGAGCAGCCGTCCATCTTGCGATTGCCGCTGAGGGCGTGCAGGGTGAACTCGCCTGCTCTCTCCGTGAGTCTGGCTTCCACCCAGCCCACCGGCTGACTGCCCGACATGTTGAAACCCGTCGCCGGCAGATTGATCATGTGGATGCCGTTGTATTCGGAGAACCTGAATTCGTGTGAGTGCCCGTAGACTACGGCTTTGACCTTTGTCATCGGCCCGATGATCTCGAACAGACGCGGGGTGTCCAACAGGTCGATCTTGGGCCGGTGATGGAAGAACAAGATCGTGGGCCTGTCATCGGACGCATTCAGGAACGTCTTCAGCCACATCCGTTGTGACTGGCCAAGCAGGCCTTCGGCCCTGTCGAGGAGAAGACTGTCGAGGACAATCAGTCTCATGGGACCGGCGACCGTGGCCGCGATGTGCTTGTCCGGAACGATCCCGCCGTTGTCAAGGGGCCGCCCAAACACCCAGGAGAAATCCATGCGGTCGTCGTGGTTGCCCAGCCCCAGGCAGACGGGTCGCTGTGTGCTCATTGGGACCAGCAGCGTTTTGAGATTCTCATAGGACTTGGTTTCGCCGTTCTTCCAGGCCAGGTCGCCCGTGATGACCACGCCGTGCGGAGGATTATATGCGATTTGCCCGACGATCTCTTGCAGATTGCGATAGGGGCAGAAACCACGATAGCGATGGTCGGGATCGGGTGCGACGTGCGTGTCGGAGAGAAATGCCCATCGGGTGCATTCATCCCTGTCCTCGCCCAGGACCCGGCCTGGCCCCAGCGTCACCACACCGGCCGCGAGGGCCAGTCCCCCCGCGATGAGTTGTCGTCTGTTCAGGCTTGGTTCGCAGACATCGTGCATGGTACGTCACCCTTCTCCTTGTCGACTGCCGTCGGACTACGGAATTGCCACAGGTTGCACCAGCAGCCCCACGCTCGTCTCAGGCTGTTCGTCAGGCTTTTCATACCCATCCCCCGTTCCAGACGCGGTCTTTCAGAAGCCCCCTCGAGAAAGCTCATGTCATCGGAACATATTACATCCTTATTATACCCTCGGCACCTGAAGAGAACCTGAAGAAATCACCCAGAGGCGGAACGGGACAAAAAACAGATTGTACGTGGCTCTACTTACGGGGCAGACGGACGGTGACTGTAGTGCCGGTGTGTGGATCGGAGGTGATGACGATATCCCCGTGGTGACGCAGAACAATCTCGCGTACGATGGCCAAACCGAGACCGGTGCCGCCGGATGCCTGGGATCGCGAAGAATCGCCTCGATAGAAGCGGTCAAACAGGTGAGGGAGGACTTCCGGCGGAATTGCCCCTCCCCGGTCATGCACACACACAGTCACCCACGGACTCGGCCCGTCCTGCAAGGCGATGCAGACCATTCCATTCTGCGGCCCATATCGCAATGCGTTCTCGATCAGATTGGTGAAAAGCTGTCGGAGTTCTGCCTCGTCCCCTTGGACGCAAACCGCCTCGCTACGGGTGTAGACCACGCTTGCTCCTTGTTGTTCGGCGCGATCAGCGAAAACCTCCGCCAGAGACTCCAGCAGGATATCCAGGCGGACTTCCACCGGATCAGGAATCTTATCCACGGCGTCCAATCTCGCCAGGGTGAGGAGCTGTCCCACCAGTTGCGCCATGCGACGAAGATCCTGGAGCGCATCATCCACGCCTTCTTCATATTCCGTGGTCGTCCGAGGTTGCATTCGGAGAATCTGAAGCGTACTTGTGATGACTGCCAGAGGCGTGCGCAACTCGTGTGCGACATCAGCGGTGAGCCGCTCCTGCTGCCGCATCGCCTCGTTCATACGGCCGAGCATTCCGTCCAAGGCGGATTTGAAAGGGCCCAATTCCGCGGGTACACTGCCCGTCATCATGCTGTCCTGCGCGAGATTGCGGTGCGTTATCTGTCCCAATTGCTTGCCCGCATAGGTGACCGACCGCAGCCCCCAGGAGACAATTCTCGGCACCAGCAACAGAACGATGAGCGTTACGCTGCCTCCCGACACCAGCAGCAGTCGAAGGAACTCCTCCAACTCGTAATACAGTTGACCGCTGGGGCGAGCCACGAGGATATTCACGACCTGTCCCTGCAAGGCCCGACGCATCCACAGGGCACGAAGACCGGACTTTGCGCGCGACTCTGTGACGCCGGCGATGTTGAACAGACTGAGGTCTCCCACATCAGGCCGTTCTTCCGCCGGCGGGTGAAGGAGCCCGGGAGCCAATGACGCACCGGGAGAATCGCTGGTAAACAGGTCCTCCTCGCTCCCTTCCATCCAAATGTGGCACTGACTGGGATGTCCGGAAGCGTCGTGTCCCGTAATGGCCCGGAATGCGGCTTCACGATTCTCCGGGGGCACCCCCTTTTCCTCAAGCTCGGCCCGAATCGCCCCCCCCATGTATCGCAGCGTGGTGTCGATGTTGCCCAATAGGGACTCTTCGAATTTGATATAAGCCACGATGGACAGAACTGCGACAATAACCAAGGCGAGAAACGACACCATCAGCGACAACTGCAGTTTGATCGACAGGGATCTCACGCCGGCGTCTCCTCGATCACATATCCCTGGCCGCGAACGGTGTGAATCAGGGCGTGCGGGGAACCCGTATCCAGTCTTCTCCGCAGAGCGGAAATATGGACCTCGATAACGTTGGAGAAACTCTCGGCGTTGAAATCGTAGAGGTGCTCCAGGATCTCGGCCTTGCTGACGATCTGACCTGCCCGCAGTACGAGATACTCCAGGAGGCGATACTCCATGGCGCGCAACGAGATGCGACGCCCTCGGAGGGTGACGATGCGGCTGGACGTGTCCACCGACAACTCGCCGACGCGCACAACCGGATCGGGACGGTCGTACGTTCGACGCACAAGGGCCTTGCATCGAGCCAGGAACTCGCCCATATCGAAGGGTTTGGTCATGTAGTCGTCGCAGCCCGAGTCCAGCCCCTGGATGATGTCCTGCGTGGCGTCCCTCGCGGTGAGGATGAGGACCGGGACGCGATTCCCTTCCCGTCGCAGGCTCGCGAGGATCTCCAGCCCACCTACCTTGGGTAACATCAGATCGAGAACGATCAGGTCGTATGGGTTCGAGAATGCCTGGTGCCGGCCGTCCTCGCCATCGGTGGAAATGTCCACGGCATACGACCTGGTTTCCTTGAGCGCCTTGGCGATGTTACGCGCCAGTCTGGCTTCATCTTCGATGATTAGTACTCTCATGTTCCAGCCAGCAAGTCCTTACGCCCGTAGGCAACGCTCTTTGAGATCCCGATCCATGCTTCTTGTACCCCAGCACGAAGGTGCGTTCATTGTATCTGCTTGGCAGCGAACGGTCAAACGGTGGTCAACACATATTTCTCTTATTTCTGAATCCGATTACCCATTCTCATGTTCCGTTAAGGTTCGAACGGTACACTTCGCAGAATCACGAGGCGGCTGTTGGTCGGGCTGAGGCGGTCTCTGTCATCAGTAATGAGGTCCGCCCGTTCAGGTTCTGTTCAGGTTCGTTCGCCGAAAGTGTCATACAGAATCGAAAGGAGCAGGAGAATGCGAAATCGTGTTCTGGAGTGTACGCTGGTTGCCGCGTTGATCGCCGGCATATCGGGCTGCGGCGCCCTGTCGAGAGTGGAGGCGGAGAAAGATGCGTCTGCCCAGCAGATGCCGCTGTCGGCGGTTCCCGAGCCTGCCCGCATCGCCATCGAGAAGTTGATCGCTGGGGGGGAGATCAAGAAAATCGAGAAGGAAGAAGTGGACGGCAGGGTAGTCTACGATGTTGAGGCCACGGTGGGTGAAAAGAACGTGGAGTACGACGTCGCCGGTGACGGCACGGTGCTGACGACCGAGGAGAGCGTTCCTTACGCCTCCCTACCGGCGGCAGTTCGGGCCGCGGCCGAAAAGTACTTCGGCTCAGCCGCAGGACTCAAAGCCTCCAGAGAAGTCGAGAATGCCAAGACCTTCTATGAGGTGGAAGGCACGAAGAAGGGCAACGCGGTCACCCTGAAGCTGACCGATGCCGGCCGGATCGTCGAAGAGGAGAAGGAGTGAGTGATCGGAGCGGAGTTTGCTCGGCTGAACCTGGGGTCGTCGTCTGCAGCAAACCGGACAGTACGGCTCGGAGGTGGAGCACGCCACTGCTTCTGTCGACGACGGTAGTCCTGTTGTTTGGGGGGCTGGGATGGCGCAGCCTGTGGGCGGCCGAGGGGCGATGGGCGGAGGTCACACGGGAGATGTTCCTGACGGGCGATTTCTTCCATCCCACGATCGGAGGCGAGCCGTATTTCGACAAGCCGCTGCTGACGTACTGGTTTCGCGCGGCCATTGTCGCGTTGACCGGTACAGGGAACGAACTGACCACCCGGCTGCCCAGCGCGCTGGCTGGGTTGGCGGCCATCTGGGCGACAGTGAAGATCGGGAGCCGTTTGTGGTCAGCCCAGACCGGAAGGATCGCCGGCTGGCTCCTCCTGACGATGTATGCGTTTCTTTTCTGGTCCCGGACAGGGACGGCCGAAGCCGAGAATCTGGCGGCCATCACGCTGGCGATCGCCTGGTACTGGTCGAGACGCGACCGGCTGGGTTTCCCAGCCATGCTTGTCTTCTACCTGATTGCTTTCGTCGGCGCCCTGACCAAGGGGTTGACAGCGGTAGTCGTTCCTGTTGTCATCATTTTGCCCGATATGCTCGTGGAGAAGCGATGGCGCATCCTCTTTGGCATCAAGCACATAGGAGCATTGGGGCTCGCCTTGCTTGTCTACCTGTCTCCCTTCGTCTATGCTTCTCTGACACAGCCCATGGGCTATCAGTCCAGCGGTTTGGCGTTGGTCTTCCAGGAGAACATCCTCCGCTATTTCCAGCCGTTTGACCACAAGGGTCCCATCTATTTGTACTTCTACCAGCTTCCGATTCTTCTCCTGCCTTGGACTCCCCTGTTTGTGTTGGCCCTCATTGGCTTGGCCAAGAGGAGGAAGCATCTCGACGGCCACACGCGATGGCTGATCTGGGCCACGGTGCTTGTGTTTCTGTTCTTCAGCGTGTCCGGCTCTCGACGCAGCTACTACATTCTGCCTATCCTGCCGCTGTGCGCTCTCTTGATGGCCGTGTTCGTTGTCTGGATGCGTGAGCCCGAAGTGGATGAACTGCGGCAACGGGCATTGGCGGTTCAGAGGATTCTGTTCATCGGTGCGATCGCATTCGATCTGGCAATCCCCGTGATTCTGACCATCGTCTGGGGAATTACGCACTACCAAGTTCCTCTGAGCTTCCACCTGGCAAGTCTCACCATCGGGGTGGCCGCGCTCGCGTCCGGGGTGGGCATCGGCAGGTTTGTGAAGGGGCCGAGCCCGTCCGCGGATGCATATGGGACCATCCTGCCATGGATCGGAGTCGCCGCCGTACTACTGGGCGGGTATTTTTGCTGGCAACAGAATATCCTCGAGGTCAACCGGACGGAACGTCCCTT
>CALMMH010000237.1 GCA_937868145.1 uncultured Phycisphaerales bacterium | reverse complement strand
GTCGAGCCCAATCATCCGCTGATCGCCAGCTACGACGTCCTCCATCAATTGATGCCGTTGATCGTCGAGCGTCACGGCACCGATCGAATGGCCGGGATCCTCCAGCAGGACCCGAAGGAAGAGGGCGCGACCCTCGACCTTCCCGGCTACCGGGCCAACATCCGCTACAACAGAAACTCCAAAGACCAGTCCGACATGTCCTACGGCCTGATCCTTCAACTTGCGCCCGACGAATTTCTCGTCGCGGGCAACTGGTTCTCCGTCAACTTCTCGCCTCTCGGGCCCGGGCCGCGTCATGCAGGCATCCTCCAGGTCTGGGAGGGACGATATGAGGATGGTCGCTGGCGACCCGGCCGCTGCCTCAACGGCGACGAAACCGCGGCCCACTGGCAGGCCAAATTGCCGCCGAACGACGCTGATCTCTTCGCCGGCTCAACCCAGCCACGAATTCTTCGCATTACTTTGTACAGGCACGATTGACGACGTCTGCAGGAGGAGGCCGGTTTGATCTGCGTTGCCGGCCGGCATTATAGGACACAGGGCGGCAAGTGGGAAGATAGGCAAACCCCCCGGGAAAAATCCCGTGCGACGCCGCGTGCCTGGCAGGACAAACACCAGTTGACTGCGCCCGACGTCCGGGGTAGGGTGTCATACGATTTGAGCGTTTGAACAAGAATATGGCATTCCACAAGGAGAGTGAGAATGAAGAGCATCCAGGGAATCGGATTGATGATTGCGCTATTGGCGGTCCTCGGTGGGACGGCCCAGGCGGCCGCTATCACAGTCGGCGGCGGCTGGCAGTATTTCGAGTGGGGCGTGTCGGATAATGATGCCTGGAACGACGAGGGGGCATTCACCTTTGTCGCGGATTCGCGGACCAGTCTGAAAGTCACCGACTATCTGAGGACCGGCGATCAGTTCGAGGTCTATGACGGGGACGTTTTGATCGGAACGACTTCTCCCTCGGGGGTCAACGAGGCCATAGAGCCGACGGAGAATTACGACGAGGCGTATGCCAGCCCGCTCTGGAGTTCCAGCGAATTCCTCCTGGATCCCGGCTCGCACTCCATCACGATCCTGACCATCGTCGATCCCAGCGGGATGGGCGCCGGCGGCCTGCGAGTCGATGTCGCGGCGATTCCGGCCCCCGCCACGATCCTGCTGATGACGCTCGGCGTCGGTTTGGTCGGCTGGCTCCGCAGGTGCAGAGCGATCTGAGACGCGATCCATCTTCCGCCCGCTCCGGGCGACAGGGATATCTTCAGGGGCTGTCGGACTTGCGCCGTCAGCCCCTTTTTTATGCGCTGAGGTCCTGACGCCGAAAGGCGTCAGCCCAGGCGGCGAGAGATCTTCCCGGCGAGTTTCTCCAAGAGAACCCCGGTGACCTGGTCGGCCCCCTCGACGGTGACGCGGACCACGAATCGGCCCGGCACGATCGGGACGATCTCGACAAGCACCGAGCGGCCCGCCAGGGACTTGCCCAGCAGCCACAAGCCTTCCTGCGGTTCCCAGGCGGAGGTCAGCTCCACTCCCGTCTCTTTGAAGGACCGCAGGACGCCCGTCAGGATCTTTTCCTGCTTCCGCTGAATGCTCAGATCCCGATGCGGCCCGCCCACCGTCGGCTTGGCCATCCCCGGCTGCATCGCCGCCTTGAGGGTCTCGATCGATCGGGCGTCGGGTCCCTGACACCCGCCAAGCAACAGGCACATCAACGCAACCAGACTGATCCAACCGCCGATTCTTCTTTTCATGACGTAACTCCACGTCGATGGCTCATGTTGCACTCTCCGGGGCGTAGACGTCGAAGCCCGGCTCCGAAGGATGGTCCACGATCAGCATGTCGTCGCTGAATCCTCGAAGACGAGCCACCATGGCCACGGCGAGGTAGACCGCCCGCTTGCGCACTCGTACTTCGGCGATCTTCGTTCCCGGATTCAGCGGGACCGGCCCCGGTGTCTGCCTGTCTTCTGCGTTGCCCATGCTCAAGAGGATACGCGGGATTCCGGCGAGCGTCAAGCATGCGAAAAACGTGTCGCACCCGCGGGAGCGATGCGGCGCATTTCCATTTTTCTTCTCGGCGGATCGAAAAAACCTTCTCGCCGTAAGTCTCCGCCGGAGGCTGGGTTGTGTTAAAAGAACAATAAATATTCAGTATATAAACAACAATTTGTGTTGACGGGTCACAAGCTGATGGTAAACTGTACTTACAGTTGGTTCTGTAGCGAACAGAACAAGGGTCTGAGCGAGACCCTCACGAGATACGGCACCTTGGTTGATGACTCGCGCAATGTCCTTTTGTCAGGAGATGGGAGAATGCGGCGCATCAGCAAGCAACCGGCGGAGTGGGACCTGTATCGGGCCCCTGTGTATCGAGACGGCGCGGACCTCTTGAAGCGGCAGGCGGACCTGCTCATCGGCGTGGACCGGACCCTCCTGATGATGTACCTCCGGGCCGGATGCAGCTTTCACCAGCTCGGCCGCCTCACGGGGATGAACCGGTCCTCCGTCGGCCGGCGGATTCGCAAGATCCTCCGCAGGCTCTCGGATCACACATACCTGGCGTGTCTGGAGAATCGCTCGAAATTCAGCGACCTGGAGATGGCGGTCCTGTGCGATCACCTCGTTCGCGGGCAGTCGCTGGCGAAGATCACGCGGGAACACTCCGTCTGCTACTACCGCGCCCGCAGGATCGTCCAAAAAGCCAGGGCGGTGGTCCGTGCGGCCGATGGATTGGCGGAGGAGGATTCACGTCAAGTCGCAGAGTGAGACAGGGAACCTCCGGGTGGCAGCCTCCAGGTCGAAGGCCTTGGGGATGGCTCCCTGGCCGGCCATCCTCAAGCTGCGTTTGAGGCTGCCCCTCCGGAGGTGAATTGTGAAGCGTTCAACACAGGTAGTCCAGGAGCGGGAGGAACGACGTATGGCGACATACACAGTGGCGAAACAATTCGCCTGGCAGGGCCCGTTGAGCGAACGGGCGGTTCGAATGTGTCGGATGTTCGGGCTCACCGTCGACCGGCTCACCAGCGCCGCGCCGAACCAACGGTGTCGGGTTCGGATCGAGCCGGGGGACATCGTCTATATCCTGGGCCCCTCGGGCGCCGGCAAGAGCGTCCTGCTGCGGGAGCTCCAGCGGTGTGTGCCCGCCTCGGACGCGATCGACCTGGCCTCCATTGAGCTGCCCGACGACCGGACGGTGATCGACTGCTTCGACGAGGATCTCGTCGCCAGTCTTCAGACGCTCAGCCTCGTGGGGCTGGGCGACGTGTTCTCCCTTCTCAACCGCCCGTCGCAACTGAGCGATGGGCAAAAGCACCGCTTTCGTCTGGCACGGGCCCTCGTTTCGGGCCGTCCGTTCGTCTTCGCGGACGAATTCTGCAGCGAGCTGGATCGAATCACCGCCGCGACGGTCGCGTTCAACGTGCATCGCTTCGCCCGGCGAACGAAGGCGACGCTGATTCTCGCCTCCGGCCGCGACGACATCCTGATCGACCTGGCCCCGGACGTGCTGATCCGGAAAGATTTCACCGGTCAGGCGGAGGTGATCTACAAAGACCGTGCGTGATGGTTGCAACAATCAACCATCACACTTCAACAATCCCTTTGGGAGGACTGAAGATGCACACGTGTTCCATCGAGAGAGAGCTTGAGCTCGTGCCCGGCGACATGAGCGACTACGAGCAGCTGGCCGCCTGTCACTATCGTCAGGAGCGGCCGGTCGCGATCAAGGCGGTCTACGTGCTGCGACCTAAGCGGCCGTTGGGTTCGTTCGGGCGAAAGGCCGCAGGGGTGATCGTATACACCATGCCGAATCCGCGTGTGGAGCTGAGGACCGTTGCGACGGGCGGCCGGTTCGCAGGTCTCGACCGCCAGACGGAGCTCTCGCTGCTCAATCGCAGCGTCCGCTGCATCGCTCGGGTGATCGTCGAGCCGCGGCTGCGGGGCATCGGCCTGGCGGCGCGCCTCGTCCGCGAGACGATGCCCAGGATGGATGTCCCCATCGTCGAGGCCCTGGGCGTTATGCCGCGGGTGAATCCGTTCCTGGAACGGGCCGGCATGAGGGTCTTCGAGCCGCGCGTCCCGGTCGAGCACGTCACGTTGATCGAGGCCTTCAGCGCCGTGCAGGTGGAAGATCGCGATCTGGTGTCGCCCGAGATCGTACAGGACCGTCTCGACCGATTGACCGGCCGCCAGGCGGCCTTCATCGAGCGTCACATCGCGGAGTTCCTCAAAAGCCACAATACCCGCCGGACGATGCCGCCGGGGATCGAACGGACCCGCTACCTGCTCGGCAAGCTCACGCACCGCCCGGCCTACTACATCTGGATCAATCCATTGATGAAGGATGACTGTGGATCGATGATTTCAGATCCGCGAACCGTGTCTTCCCCAATCCACCATCACACATCACAAATCAACAATCCCGAAGTGGAGGCCACACCATTATGAGTACGACCATCAGAGCCATTCCGCTGGACCGGCTTGTGCCGCACCCGGACAACGCCAACGGCATGAGTCGGGGAAATCTCGAGAAGCTGGTCCGCAACATCGAGCGAAACGGCCGGTACGAGCCGATCCTCGTTCGGCCCTGTCCCGGCCGGCGGGGATACTTCCAGATCATCAACGGGCATCATCGCCTCGAAGCGCTCCGTCGGCTCGGACGAACTGCCGTCGAAGCGATCGTGTGGGACGTCGACGACGAGCAAACCGACATCCTGCTGGCGACGCTCAATCGTCTGGGCGGCCGGGACATCCTGGAGAAGAAGCAGAATCTACTGATGCGTCTGACCCGGCGGATTCCCATTCGGAAACTGGCGAGACTGCTGCCGCAAACGCTCGGCCAAATCGAGCGGCTCACCGCCTCCAACCGGCCCGCGCCGACGCGCGCCAAGGCCGACTCGTTCGCGATCCCCATGGTGTTCTTCGTGGACAACCGGCAGCAACGCGGGATCGAAGAGGCGCTCGCCGCCGCCGAGGGTTCATCCCAGGGACAGACTCGGGCAGCCAGGAGGGCGGAAGCCTTGACACAGATTGCGACGCGATTCCTCATGCCGCAAGACGGCCAATCGGGGTCGTAGAGCCTCGCGCGGTCCGCTCTTTGACAACTCCATAGCGAGTTTTTATTCTTCGCTTCCCTCGGGAGTCGATTCGTCCTCGTGACCATCTTCCTGGGGGAGGTGTTCCGCTTCCGACTCATCGACCAGACCCATTCCCAGGGCCCGCTTGATCAGGTCCACCAGGCTGCACGCCTGGAGCTTCCGCATGATGTTCTTGCGGTGGACGTCGATGGTCCGCTTGGAGCGGTGCAGATGCGTGGCCATGTCCTGGCTGGTCTTGCCGGCCAGGATCAATTGCAGGATTTGCAGCTCCATCTGGGTCAGCGCCCGGCGGGGCAGCGGCAAGGAGGTCACGCGAGCCAGTTGTCCCTCGACCGCTTCGCAGAGTTGGTAGCTTTGAACCGGCTTCTCCAGGCATTCGTCGGCGCCGGCCCGGACGGCTCGCACGGCCGTGGCCACGGCGGCCCGTTCGACGATCGCCATCGTGGAGATCCAGGGGGCCATCCGTCGGGCCTTGAGGAGCAGCTCCAAGCCCTCCTCTTCGCAACCTTCCAGGTCCACGATCAGGACGTCGCACGGCTTGGCCGACAACTTCTCAATGCAATCCCGATACTTCGAAAAGTATCCCACCACCCGATGCTCGGGTTTCAGCGCAGATTCCACCATGAGCCGGACCTGCGGCTCTTTCCCATAGCAGTAAACACGCTTTCGCAATTCATTCGTCATAGCATCAGATTGCGAAGGCACTCCTTATCGGGCGTTGTCAAAATTGCCTTCCGTGACGGAACTCACTCGTAATACTCTCGGGTCTTCGGCCGGCTGCGACGTTTCTTTCTCGCACGACGGGACTGTTGCCCTCGTCGTCACATGGAAGTGGCATCGCTTCATGTAGCCGCAAAGACATTCTCACTTGTCGGCCATTGAACATCGTTACAATACGGGGAAATCGCGAGAGAATGGAAGACGATCAGGTGTTCACACCTATCTTTTTGCCTGTCCATATGCTCCAAAGGCCTTCCTCGCAGGATACGGCTGCACCGAATGGCAAGCATGCACTCAACTGTCTTCCCGTTCTCGGTCGCGCAGAGGAGTCTCACCAAGCGCCAGCTATTCCAGACCCTCACGATAGCCGGTTCACGGGTTGGTTGCTATCCGTATAAGTAGGTATTTTTGCGTAAAAAGGTTCATTTTCGAGAGGGCCGAATGAGATATTTGTTCCTTCTTTTGCGAAAGAGGGAATTCGCTCGGCGGCAACTCCATCGCGGGGGCTGTATTTTGCCGCTTGTTTCTCGTTCCGGCTCGGTCAGAATCGGTAGTACAAAGTAAGAGATAGGACTGGGTACAACCGTAGGGGGTCTAGGTCGTCTTCTATCTCCTCCTCTTCCTCCGCTAGGTCCGCCAGCAGGGTTGCATCGTCGGCGAAGGGTCCTGTAACTCGCAGGTTGACGTTGGGAGAACCGATGAATGCGACCCCTGCGTCGGCGGTGAATCCCCAGTGACCGGCCGACGACAACGGACTGCCGAACCCGATTCCGACATACGGCGCGATGTCGTCGAAGTCCGACGAGCCGACGATGCTCCCAAACTCGGAAGGATCGTAGTACGTATCCCCGATCTCCACGGGCTCGTCCGACGTCGCTTCCAGACTGATGTCGCTGCCGTTGAACAGGACGCCCGCGCTGATTCGAAAGCCTCCGGCGAACGGATACCAGTCCAGGACCAGCATCGGGTTCAGAAGCTCCACGTCCAGGTCGTAGTCGATATCGTCGATCTCCAGGTCGAAGCCGAAGTCCAACCATTGGAGGCTGCCGCGCACGTACAGATCGGGCGCGATGTCCGTCGCGATCTCGCCGCCGATGCCCAGGGTTCCTGCTTTTGCCCCGATTGCCCATTCTTCCAACGCGGCCTCCGCCCGGCTGCTCGACAACAACGCCGCCGTCAACGTCAGTAGAACAACTCTCGCTCGATGTCCCATGGCTCGTCCCCATATCCAAAGTGAAAGAATCGCCTGCCCCGGGAATCCAGTCAGGATACTGCGAGTCTCCCGAAGCCACGCGTACGATAGGATCGCGATCTCCCGACGTCAATGGGGAATCGCCGGGTATCGGCGCAGATGGCGTCCACGACAAGACAAAACCTCAATTTGGAGGCCATTCCCATGACCGAGATGAATCCGCTTTCTGAAGAAACCATGATGAATCAAGACACCCTCGACACGGCCCGCCAGCGCGAGGCTTTGCGTCACACCCCGCCCCGCACGCGCGAGGAGCTGAAGGCTTACGTCAAGACCTTCCTCGACGTCGACGTCCCGGACGTTCGGCTCTGCCCCGGCCACAGCAGTCCGATGGACTACCTCTGGAACAGCTTCGCCATTGATAATCGGTTATCGATAAAGGATGATTCACTCGGCATTGCCGGCAGTGAGACATCGTCGAACAGTCCGCCCTCCTCACCCAATCATCCATCATCCCTTATCCATCATCAATGCTCGGATTCGATCGTCTGGGCCAACCGCGCGGGCGGCAAGACCGAGCTGGCCGCGATCGCGACGCTGCTCGACGCCTTCTTCAAGCCCCACTGCCACGTCCGCATTCTCGGCGGCTCCGGCGAGCAGTCCTCGCGACTCTACGAATACCTCGTCGGTTTCCTTCGTCGCGGTTTCGAAGAGTCTCTGGCCGGCCCGGTCCGCAAAGGAGGCTGCCGCTTCGCCAACGGCTCCTCCGTCGAAGTCCTCACGCAATCGGCCACCAGCGTCCGCGGCACGCACGTCCAGAAGCTCCGCTGCGACGAGGTCGAGCTCTTCGACGAGGACGTTTTCGCGGCCGCCAAGTTCACCACGCTGAGCACCGACGTCTGCGTCGGCTCCATGGAGCTGATCAGCACGATGCACAGACCCTACGGGATCATGCAGCGAGAAGTCACAGCCGCAAAGGAGCAGGGCGTCCCGGTCTTCAAGTGGTGCCTGTGGGAGACGATCGAGAAGTGCGTCGGCCGGGACTGCTCCCGTTGCCCGCTCTGGGGCGATTGTCGCGGTCGAGCCAAGCACGCCGCAGGCTACCTGCGAATCGACGACTGCATCACGCAGATGCGCCGCAGCAGCCGCTCGGCGTGGGAGTCCGAAATGCTCTGCATCCGCCCATCCTCGGAGAACATCGTCTTCGCCGAGTTCGACGCGAGCGTCCACGTCCGTCCGGTCGACTACGACCCGAACCTGCCTCTCTATCGCACGCTGGATTTTGGCTTCGTGAACCCGTTCGTCTGCCTGTGGGTTCAAGTGGACAACGAGGGCACGGTTCACGTGATCGACGAGTACATCCGCAGTCGCGCGACGATCGACGTCCACGCCAAGGAGATGAAGGCCCGCACGCCGTGCGACGAGGAGCGGGTCGCGGCCACCTACTGCGACCCCGCCGGCGCCGGAGCCAACGACGTCACAGGCACCAGCGCCGTCCGCGAGCTGCGGAGCCTGGGCATTCCGGTCAAGTACCGGCGCAGCGCGATCCTGGAGGGCATCGAGCTGATCCGCCGGGCCGTGCGAGCGGGCGACGGCTCGACGGCGCTGGTGATCTCCCCTCGCTGCCCGCGTCTGATCGAGGCGATGGAGTGCTACCACTACCCGGACAACGTCCGCGCCGCCTCCGGCGAACTCCCCTTCAAGGACGGCGTCCACGACCACCCGATCGACGCGCTGCGCTACTTCTTCATCCACCGCAAGCGACCGACCCAGTCCGCCAGCAGAAGGTACTGAAAGATGCACCACAGAGACACAGAGGACCCAGCGCGGCCTTCGGCCGCAACCAATACCAATTCGGCTCATCCGGCTTTCGCATACTTCCGTGGGCTTTGGGGACGCTGTCCCCAACCC
>CALMMH010000236.1 GCA_937868145.1 uncultured Phycisphaerales bacterium | reverse complement strand
CTTCACCGATGTGAATCTCGTGCCCACGACACGGTACGCCTATCGCGTCAAGGCCAGGGACCTCTCGGGCAACCTCAACGAGACCGCCTGGTCCGACTGGGTGTACGTCACGACGCAGACACCGGTGGAGACGATTCCGCCGACGCCCAGCCCGATGACGTTCGATCCGAACGGTATGCCCACCGAGGTCAACGGCGGTGGTGGGTTGCTGGACAACTACGCCGAGATGACGGCCACCACGGCCACTGACGCCAGCGCCGGAGTTCAGTACTACTTCGAATGCAGAGAGTACCCGGAGGTCTCGCCGGACGGCTTCAGCAGCGGCTGGCAGGATGAGATGGAATACCGGGTTCGCGTCGGCCGGTTCCACCAGAGTCTCCAGTTCCGCGTTAAGGCGCGCGACACCTACGGCAATGAGACCGAGTGGTCGCAATGGGCTCCACTGAGCCTCAGCGTCATATAACCTGAGACTGGACCGCGACACGGACTGCGGCGGCAAGCTGTGATCCGGGTCGGGCGACAAAGTGAGAGCAGATGAAGTCAGCCCCGGAAGCGATCCGGGGCTGACTTTTTTCGTTCGGTGTGTGAAGCGACGGCTGTCTGAACGGCCTCCGGGACATGAGAAACGAAATGGGCCCCCGCAGGGGCCCATGTTCCAGGCTGCACGTTACCCCTGTTCGATCTTGCTGCGGATGGCCTGGTAACCGTAGTGCATCATGAGGTGGTCGAGGATCACCATGGCTGTGTAGTTCTCCGCGACCGGCCAGATGCGGGCGACGATCGTCGGGTCCCGCCGGGTGATGGCCGCCAGGGCGGTGTTCTCCATTGTGTACTTGTCGATCGTCTGCTGCGGCTTGGCGATGGTCGGCGTCGGTTTGACCGCCAGGCGAACCACGATGGGCTGGCCGGTGGTCAGGCCGCCGGTGATGCCGCCGGCGTTGTTGGACTGGAAGGCGACCTTGCCGTTCACGGCGTGCATCTGGTCGTTGTCCTGGTAGCCGGTCATGTCCTT
The DNA here is from genome assembly GCA_937868145.1 of uncultured Phycisphaerales bacterium. Lineage (GTDB taxonomy): Bacteria > Planctomycetota > Phycisphaerae > Sedimentisphaerales > Anaerobacaceae > PLanc-01. Next base: position 1,104 of record CALMMH010000236.1, on the reverse strand, counting down.
GACGGCAAACCCGGCTCCGACCTCGACTCCCTTGACGGCTCCGATGCCGAGCATCCGGCCGAGCTCGGCATCGAGCTTGGCGAACACCGGTTCGCCCAGGCCGACCGGGGCTCCCAGCACGATCACCTCAACCACGCCGCCGGAGGAGTCTCCCTGTTGACAGATCGCGTTGCAGGCCTCGAGCATGGCTTGGGCGGCCTCGATGTCCGGGCAGTTGACGACCGGGTGCACGCCGAACCGTTCGCGGACTTCCTCTTCCGGCATGTGCGGGCCTTTGTCGCGGATTTCGTCGATCTCGTTCTCCACCTGGGCCAATACCGCGGCTTTCTCCAGGAACCGCATGTCCGGGTTGATCCGGCCCTTGACGTAAATCTCCTGGTAGAAGGGGTCCATGGCGTGCCGCATGGCTTTGTAGTCGTTCGTGGATTGCAGGGCTGTTTCGTGCGGGACGTCGGGGCATCGCACGCCGGCCATTTCCTTAGCGTAGGCGAAGACCTCGATGCCGCACTTCTTGAGGATTTTCTTGGCCACGTAGCCGGCGGCCACGATGGTCGAGGTGTACCGGCCGCTGAAGATGCCTGCGCCGATCGCGTCGTCGTCCGGTCCGTACTTCACGAAGCTCGCGTAGGAGGCATGGCCCGGCCTGGGCGTGCGGTTGGTGTCCTGGTACTGCTTGATATGGACGAAGTGGCGGTCCAGGTTCGGGATCAGGATCGTCAGCGGGGTGCCATTCGTGTGGTTCTTGTTGCCGGCGTTCTCGATCGTGTCGGCGGCGTTGACGCCCGTGTAGATCACGGGCAGGTCCGGCTCCTTGCGCGGGCTGGACAACTCATCGGCCCCGGGCTTTCTCAGGAGCAGGTCGCCGTAGATTTCCTGTTCGGTCAGCAGCACGCCCGGCGGGACGCCCTGGAGCACGCTGGTGAGACCTTCCTGATACGAGCCGCCCGCGACGGTGACTTGAAAACAGCGTCCAAGATGACATCCAAGCACGTTTCACTCTCCTGTCAGAAGTTCGATCTTTGATTTAACCGGCCTGTAAACCAACAATCCCAGATCAAGAATCAGATACATCTTAGAGGAAATCCTCGCCAACTGCAAGCAGGA
>CALMMH010000235.1 GCA_937868145.1 uncultured Phycisphaerales bacterium | reverse complement strand
CTTCTTTCTGAACGCATTATTCAGAAAGAAGCTGGTTGGACTAAGCCGTTGTGCGCCACACCGCTATGGGATTTCAAATGAATTTCAGTTTAAAGCGAAGTTTGCGGCGACGGTATTGGCAGGGGCGTGAGCCTTGTTTGATCGAGAAGCGGAGATTCCGGACTGTTCCGCAAGCCCCTTTCGTCAAAGACTATACAGGAAAAAGGGCTTCCGGGCAATAGGGTGTCGTTGCGAAAAACGTAGCCGTTTTCGGGGATGGATGACTGTGTCTGGTTGTTCATTTCCGCGTTTACGGTGATCATGTTCGCGGAGGTCCTTTGCAGCGCGCGGGCCGCATGGTCTCGATCGTGCGCATAGCGCGTTCACCGCAAACAGGACATTTGGCGACGTCGATACCGGCGATTCTGAACAAGGTTTCCTGCCACGTCTCGGTCTTCTGTTCTTCCTTCTTCAGCTCTGAACAGGCCAGAAGCTCCCTGCACTGGTCGAGTTTCTTCCTTCGGCATCTGTTGCCCAACAGGCCGTAATGCCTGATCTTCACGAACCGGTCCGGCAGCACATGAAGCAGGAACCGCCGGATAAACTCGTCGGCGCCGACGGCCATGATCTTGCTCTTGTTGTTATCGGCATAATCCCGCCATCGGAACGAGACCTCGCCGGCCTCCGTCTTTACGATCCGATGATTGCTGATCGCGATCCGGTGAGTGTATCTGCCGAGATACTCAAGAACGCCCTTGGTCCCGTCGAACGGCGGCTTACAGTAGACGACCCACTTCTTCTTGTACAGATCGGAGATCAAGACACCCCACGCCGCAGGCTGCGCAAGATGGCTTACCGCGCCGGGGTAAACGAGCTTGTTTTCGGCACGGAGTTTATTCAGATAGGCAAGGAACTTTCCCCGAAAGAGCTTCGACATCACTTTGACCGGGAGAAAGAAATCGTTCTTGCATGACTTCCATTTCCGCCCGTCCTTGGCCAATCCTCCGCCGGTGACGATGGTGTGGATATGGGGATGGTCCATCAGGTTCTGTCCCCACGTGTGCAGGATCGAGATAAATCCGACTTCGGCGCCAAGATGCTTCCGGGTTTCCGAGAGCCGGACCAGGGTTTCTGAAACGGACTTGAACAGGATGCCGTAGAGGACTTCCTGATTCCGGAGCACAAGGGGATTCAGAAGATCGGGGATAGTGAAGACAACGTGGAAGTACGGGATGGGAAGCAGATCTTTCTCACGTGCCAGGGTCCACTGTTCTTTTTTGAGGAACTGGCACTTGGGGCAGTGCCGGTTCCTGCAGGAATTGTACGAAGTCACCTTTGTCCCGCAGTGCCCGCACTCGTCCACGTGGCCGCCCTGATCCGCAGTGCGGCAGGTCTCGATCGCCCGCATGGCGCGAAGACGATTGACGGGCATGGGATGAGCGCTCCGGTACAGAGGACCGTACCGGCGGAAGATGTCCGCAACTTCAAGCTGGCTCGTATCCCGCGTGTACACGGCAGGTGTCCGCGTGCGTGGGGATTACGAGGTCTGCCGCGTATTAGATCGTGGGGAGTCCTGATCGAGGGGGCTCACGATCCTGGCAAGGCCCCGCTTGCTCACATGGAGGTAAACCGTGGTCGTTCTGATTGAAGAATGGCCGAGCAGAAGCTGGATTGTGTGCAGATCAACGCCTGCTTCCAAAAGATGCGTGGCGAAGCTGTGGCGGAGGGTGTGGCAGGTTGCCGGCTTCGCGATCCCGGCTTTTGCTTTTGCCCGTTTAAATCCAACGTGGATGTAGCTGACGGAAACGTAGTGCTCCGGATTATCACCGGGGAACAGCCACACCTTGGGCCGTGACTCTTTCCAGTACTCCCGCAGCGTTTGCAGGGCGACCTGCGATAACAGGGTGTAGCGGTCTTTCTTCCCTTTGCCCTGATCCACGCGGATCAGCATGCGGCTGCTGTCGATGTCCGTGATCCTGAGCCGGGCTGTCTCGCTGATCCGGAGGCCCGCCGAATAGGTCACCATCAGCGCCGCTTTCTGCTTGAGCGTGACCGTGGCCTCCAGCAGTCTCATTATCTCGTCCTTGCTCAGGACATGGGGGATCGTCTTCGTTGTCTTGGGATAAGGAATCTTGTCGATCACCCAGCCTTTGCCCAGGGTCGTCTCGTAGAGGAACCGGAGCGCGCTGTAAGCAATTTTGAGCGACGACTGCGAGAGCTTCTTTTCCGTGATGATGGAATGCAGGAACGCTTTGACGTCATCCTCAATCAACTGATCAGGCGGCTTCCTGAAATGGTCCTCCAGCGCTCGAGCTGCGTTGTGATACAGATACTGCGTCTTCGGGCTCAGGTTTCTGAGCACCATGTCCCGTTGCATCTGCTCCCTGTACGTCTCCATTGCACAATCTCCTTCCGCTGAATCGAAGTTCCAACGGCATGACGC
>CALMMH010000234.1 GCA_937868145.1 uncultured Phycisphaerales bacterium | reverse complement strand
GACACCGGCGAGAAGATCTTCTTCATCGGCGACTCGTTCACACCGTCCGGACTCGACGACTACTGCCTGCAGAACCGCAACCTGCTGCGTTCGGACACCGGGTTTCCCTACTGTCTGGCCCTTCTGCTGAACAGAATCCCCAAGGACGCCCTGCTCGTCAATGAGCACGTCATGGAGCCGTTCCGTTTCAATGAGGACCAGTTGCAACAGATGGTCGAGGTTCTCCAACGGCGAGGCGAACTGCTGCGAGAACTCTTTCCCTGGGACAACCCGAATTACGGCCTGGACGAACAGTGGGCTCGAATTCATCCGTATGGACAGGAGGTCAAAGCGGGCGAGTGGGCGACCGTGGCGGTGAAGATCCTCAACCACTCCCCTACAGCGAGGACCTTCACCGTCGCGATGAATGTCCCGCAGGGCTTTGAAATCGAACCTCGCACGGCCCCCCTTCAGGCAGATCCCGGCCGGGAAGTGGAACTGCAATTCCGCGTAAAAACCCCGGCGGATGCTCCTGCCTCCGTCCGAGTCATCACGGCGGACGTTCAGACAGGGTCCTGGGACCTGCGGCAATGGTGCGAGGGCTTGATCAAGGTCACGCCCTGAACCCGGGCTCGCGACACATCATTGAAACAGCTTGGGCGTCAACTCGGCCAGATAGGTCCGCCAGACGGGCCAACAGTGAGTGCCCTCGGTCAGACGCCACTCGTGCCGAATTCCCTTGTCCTTGAGCGCCGAGATGAACTCCTCATTCCTCTTGAGCAGGAAGTCGTCCTTGCCGCAGGCGACCCAGAGGAGCTTGAGATTGCCGTTGGCGGCAGCCGGATCGTTCAGGATGCTCGCGATGGCGTCCTGGGACGGAGCGGAGGAGCTGAAGCCCGCGACCCAGCCGAAAAGGTCCAGGTGATTGAGGCCGATCGTCAGCGACTGCCCGCCGCCCATGCTCAGGCCGGCGATGCAACGGCTGGCGGCGTCCGTCTTGACCCGGTAGTTGGCCTCGACGAACGGCATCACATCCTGGAGCAGGTCCCTCTCGAAAGCGCTGGTGTTGCCCTGGGGTCCTGTCGCCGAGCGGTCTCCCGCGTGGCCGTCCATCATCACGATGACCATCGGCTTGGCCTTACCCTGAGCGATCAGGTTGTCGAGGATCCAGTGGGCTTTGCCATGAACGACCCAGGTGGCCTGGTTGTCGCCGCTGCCGTGCTGGAGATAGAGCGTCGGGAACCGCTCGTCCGCCTTTTGGTCGTAGCTCGGCGGCGTGTAGACCACCAGCTCGCGAAGGCGATTGAGCGACTTGGAAAAATAGCTGTGGTTTCGCACCACGCCGTGAGGAACATCCTGGAAATCGTGCACCAGCGGCGGCTGACCGGGGATGTGCAGAATGCTCGTCCGCGGCTCGCGCATCGGCTTGATCGCCGGGTTGCCGGGATCGATCATTTGCAGGCCGTCCACGCGGAAGCTGTATTCCCAGACGCCCGGCTCAATGGGACCCACGGTGACGCTCCACACGTCGCCTTCGCCCTTGGTCATCGCAGCAGGCTCGCCACCCCACTGCCCGGCCACCACAACCTCGGCAGCCTTCTCCGCACGAAGCCGGAATGTCACCCGCCGATCCGCCGTCACCTCCGGCGACTGCGTCGAGGCCCTCGGCCCGGCGTTTCCTCTCGCGACGCCGGAGGATTGAGCGATTCCGCGGGACTCCCCGGCGAAGAACATGGCGAGGGTGGTTGATAGAACGACTGCACCCATGCGGCGGCACATCATAGTCATCTCCAATCCAGCAACTCCGGCCTCTCGTCGTGCCTCCCACAACGGCAAGCACGTGACACGATCCTATCATGTGGCAATCGATACAGCCATCTCCAATCGCATACGCAGGTGGAAAAATGGGTGCATTCCTTCGCTGATTTGGTATGCTGATCGCCGACGTGGGGCTTGGCTGTGCCCCCACAAATTCGGAGTCTCGGTGAGAAAGGTCTGGTCCATGAGTCAGGCTATTCACAACAGAGCGAAATCCGCAGTGTCGATTCTCGCGTCGTTGCTCGTATGCGCAGGGGCAATCCAAGCTGAGGACTGGCCGTGTTTTCGCGGGCCGAGCCGTCAGGGTCTTTCCCAGGAGAAGGGAATCCCCGCGAAGTGGAGCGCCACAGAGAACGTCAAGTGGAAGACCGCGATTCCCGGCGAAGGCTGGTCGTCCCCCATCGTGTTCGGGGACGACGTCTTCGTGACAACCGCCACCGACGGCGGCAAATCGCTTCATCTGATCCGCCTGGATCGCAAAGATGGTAAGGTCGTGTGGGACCGCGAGATCACGCAACAGGAACCCAAGTACAAGCAGCGGCCCAACTCTTACGCGACCTCTACCCCGATCGCCGACGGCCGGCGGGTGTACATGGTCGCCTGCGATGGGCAGATCCTCGCCACGGACCTCGACGGCAAGGTCGTCTGGACGAACCATGAATTCGATTATTACAGCCAGCACGGGTTGGCCGTCTCGCCGGTCCTGTACGAGGACCTCGTGATCGTTCCGTTCGACTGGAGCAGCCCGGGACCCGAAAAGGCGGTAGGCTGGCAAACGCCCTGGGACAAGGCCGTGATCCTGGCCGTGGATAAGAACACTGGTGTGACCCGCTGGAGAGGCAGCCGCGGCGGCTCCCAGATCGCTCATGTCACGCCGCAAATCGCCCGCGTGGGCGGCATCTATCAGCTCGTCAGCGGCGCCGGCGGCGTCGTGCAGGGGTTCGATCTCAAAACCGGCGAGCGGCTCTGGACCGTATCTAGCCCGGGCGAAGGCGTCGTACCCTCCGTTGTTGTCGGGGATGGACTGGCGTTCACGTCGTCCGGGTTCGGCAGCGAAACCATCCTCGCGGTCCGTCTCGGCGGCCGCGGCGACGTCACCCAGACGCACGTCGCCTGGCGAGTGACGGACGGAGTCCCGCATGTTCCCTCTCTGCTATACGTCTCGCCCCGCCTGTACTCGATCAGCGACGAAGGGATCGCCAACTGCATCGAGGGCGCCACGGGCAAAATACTCTGGCGTCAACGGTTGCCCGGCAAGTACTCCCCCTCGCCGGTCTATGCGGACGGCAAGGTCTACTTCCTCTCC
>CALMMH010000233.1 GCA_937868145.1 uncultured Phycisphaerales bacterium | reverse complement strand
CAGAAACTGAGGGCCGCGGAGGTGACGGATCCTCAAAACGCGATATTCCGTATTGCCCAGTCAAAGTACTTCGGGGCTCAACGCCGTTAGTGCAACAACAAGTGGGGAGTGAATGGGTACCGCTCGGGCCGAGCGACGAAGGAGTGGACGCGGCCGGCGACTTGCACGAATCAACTGTCCGAGACATGACAGGACTTGAGTGTCCGGATCCGGGCGCGCCAACCTCAAAAACGGACACTCCGGGTCTTGCTGGCTACATACAGATTGCCGACGACTAGGTATTCTGATATGGGAAAGTGGCGTGATCCATCTGGCACGGTTCTTGCGGTTGCATCCAGCACAAGGGGCCGGACGAAGCCTGTCTGGCCGTGCTTGAGCCCGGTTGCTGGAGGTCGCCTGGACCGATTTGACCGTGGTCTTCGGGTATGACTAGGAGAAACTCATGAGAACGCTTTGGCAGGACATTCGCTACGCGGCTCGGACGTTGGGCAAGAGCCAGGGTTTTGCGGCGATGGTCGCTGGGATCCTGGCGATCGGCATGGGGGGCAGCATGATGATCTTCACCATCGTCAGCGAGTCGTATCTGCGACCCTTCCCTGTGCCTGAGCAGGAGTGGCTGGTGGACCTCGATGAAAGGCCGCCCCAGTGGGGCCTGAAATTCGCATTCGTGGCTTACCCTGACTTTCACGAGTGGCGCCGGCAGAATCGGACCCTCGACAGCATGACCGCGTCTCTCGGCCGTGGCTGGAACTTGGCCATGGCCGACCGGGCCGAGCGGATCGATGGCATGAGAGTGACCTACAACTACTTCGACGTGCTGCACGTTCAGCCGGCGTTGGGACGGCACTTGGTCGAGGAAGACGACCGGCTTGGCGTCGCCCGCGTGACGGTGCTCGGTGCCCACCTATGGCGGCAACTCTATGGTGAAGACCCAGGCGTCATCGGGCGTTCGCTGCGCCCCGACGGTGAGCCCTACACCATCGTGGGCGTGTTGCCGACCAGCGTCGTCTTTCCGGCGAAGGCCTATCTGTTGGTGTCGCTGGCTGCGGACCCGGCGGCCCGTAAGCAACAGGAAGCGGCGGAACTCAAGCAAAGCGGCTTCGAAGTGGCATGACAAATGGCGGAACACGTTGGAGATTGAACCATGACCACCGCATACCAGGATATCCGATATAGCTTCCGCCAACTGCTCAGAGACCCCGGCTTCACCGCTGTTGCGGTGATCTCCCTGGCACTGGGCATCGGGGTCAACACCACGGTCTTCAGTCTGATCAACACCTTCCTGTTTCGCCCGATGGGGGGGCAACGCGCGGGTGAACTGGTCCAGTGCTACAATCGAGATGCGGCTCAGCCGGATACGTATCGGGCCTTCTCCCATCCGGACTACGTCGATCTTCGGGACCGAAACCAGGTCTTCTCCCATTTGCTCGCATACGAGGTGGCGGAGGTCGGAGTCACAGAGGGCGACGTGTCCCGGCGGGTCATGGCTGCGCTGGTTTCGGCCAACTACTTCTCGACGTTCGGCGTCACGATGGCGCGTGGCCGGGCGTTCCGCATCGAGGAAGAGCAGCCCGGCAGCGCGATCCCCGTGGCCGTTCTCAGCTACGCCGCTTGGACTTCCCGCGGAGCGGACCCGGACATCGTCGGCAAAACGCTGCGTGTCCAAAACCGCCCGTACACCATCGTCGGGGTTACGCCGCGGGGGTTCACCGGTGTGATGGCCGTTATGTCGCCGCATCTTTGGTTGCCCTTGGGTATGCGCGACACCCTGCACCGGGACATGGGCTCGGGCGAGTATGGCCGCCTGAGTGATCGCCACCAGCACTGTCTCTTGTTGGTGGGCCAACTCAGGCCCGGCTTCACCCGGGCGAGGGCCGAGTCCGAGCTTCGGGGCCTGGCCGGTCAACTGCAAATCGCCTTCCCCGCAGAGAACAAGGACTATACGATCGACGTTCATCCGCTCCCGCGTCTCACCCTCGGGCCGCAGCCCGAGGTGGGCAGTGCCGGGCGGGCCTTCCTGGTCGGCCGCGTCACCCCGATGTTGCTTGCCGTGGCCGGAGCGGTCCTGTTGATTAGCTGTCTGAACCTGGCCAATTTGCTCCTGGCGCGGGGGGCCGCCCGACGCAAGGAAATCGCCCTCCGGCTCGCACTGGGGGCCCAGCGGCACCATGTGGTGGGACAGTTGTTGATGGAGGCCTTTGTGCTGTCGCTTCTGGGCGGGGCGGTCGGCCTGTTGGTGGCTTTCTGGTCCACCCGTTTGTTCGCCCTCACGGCGGCTTCGGTGACGCCCGGGGTCCTGGTATTCAATACAAGGCCGGACCTGCGCGTGCTCGCGACGACCTTGGGCCTCTGCGGGCTGAGCACGCTGTTGTTCGGCCTGGGACCCGCTTGGCGCCTTTCTCGGCCGGGGCTGATGACCGATCTGAAGGAGCAGGTTGGCGAACCCGTTGCGTTCTCGTCCGGGCCGAGTCTGCTGGCGATGCGGAGCCTGCTGGTCATCGCCCAGCTTGCGATATCCTTTGCCCTGCTGACTGCCGCAGGACTGTTCATCCGCGGCGCCGTCAACGCGGGCCGCGTGGATCCCGGTTTCCCGCTCAAGAATGGCTTGGTTGTCGAGGTCGATCCGGCGCTGGCGGGCTACGACGAACTCCGCGCCCGACAGACCTACCGGGCGGTGGTGCAGCGGTTGCACGAATTGCCTGGTGTGGAAGATGTCAGTCTCGCCGCATCTGTCCCGTTCGGGCGCGCAGAGTGGCGCGATGTCAGTCGGGCCGGCGTCACGCCGGCCGGCAGCACGAGCGCTCAGTCCGCCGACCTGGGCAAATCCTTCGGAGCCGAACGCAATATCGTCGGCGCGGACTACTTCCGGACGATCGGGCTGCCCCTCCTCCGAGGACGGGAGTTCGGTCCGTCGGAGATGGAGCCCGGCTCGGGTTCGAACGTGGCCATCATCGACCTGGAACTGGCCAGCAAGCTCTGGCCGGGGGAGGAGGCCTTGGGCCGCCAACTCCAGGTCGCCGGTTCCGCTCCCGGCGCGAGCCCTCGCGTTCTGGAAGTGATCGGCGTGGTTCCGACCGTGCGCAACAACATCATCGAACCAAAGCCCGTGCCGCACCTTTATGTGCCCTGGGGTTTCGAGTACCAATCCAACATGCATTTCCACGTGCGTATTGTTCCGCGTGGCCGCCCGCATGAGTTGGTCTTGCTCCGAGCGGTGCGGGAGGAAATCCGTGCGGCGGATGGGAGTCTGCCGGTGATATCTGTCAAGAGCCTCTCGGACTTGCCCAAAGGCACCCGCGACCTGTGGTTGGTGCAGGCTGGGGCCCAGATGTTCATGGCCTTCGGTGGCTTGGCCCTGGTCCTGGCCGTCGTCGGGGTGTACGGGATCAGAAGCTTCACAGTCGCTCGACGCGCCCGCGAGATGGGCATCCGGCTGGCTGTGGGTGCCACCGCACTGAATGTGCTCTGGCTTGTTATGCGCGAAGGGTTGATCCTGACCGGGGTCGGACTGGGATGTGGAATGCTCTTGGCCTGCGCATCCGGTCGTCTCCTGAGCGGCTTGCTGTATGGAGTCAGCCCACTTGATCCCTGGGTCTTCGGCCTTGCCCCTTTGTTCCTGGCCGCAACCGCTCTGTCGGCCTGCTATCTCCCCGCCCGCCGGGCCGCGAGGATTGATCCGATGGTGGCGTTACGGTGTGAGTGAGGGAAGAGGACAGTGCTGACAGTCTGGAGGCCCTCGATTGGAGGGATGACAGATGAAAGCGATGATCGACAAGATCACCGATACCAGAGAGCGTCCTGGCTCCGGCAAAGGAAGCGTTCGCCTTTTCAGTAACCTCGAGTCCGCGCGCTTGAGATAGACGCCAACCTGGGATACTCCTACTCATTCCTTCCGCGTACGACGGGCGGGAGTATCCTCCTGTGCGCGGCCGTGAAATCGGTGGGTATACCCAGAGTATAGTCCGGCGGACTGATCATTAAGCCGGGGGGCTGTGTGATGACGCCAGAGAATTCCGGGGGGGAATTCCGGGGACGGGGGAATTCCGGGGACACCATAGAATGGCGGTCCGTTAAGCTGTGTTTGCCACACTGACTGCTGTTTTTCAGGCCAGAAATGAGGGTTCTGTTCGTGGCCGGTCCCTTAACGGACCGCCATTCGGGACACCATACTTAATTCCGAACCCGCGTCTACGCATTTCGTCTTTCCCAGGGCAATTCTCGGGTCGGCCCAACCTTCCGGAAGCCGCGTTCCTTATTCGTCCCTCGTCGCTGGTCGCTCGTCACTCGTATCGATTCGGCCGCGACATGGACTTGGGCGAATAGGATTCGCCCCGAAAAC
>CALMMH010000232.1 GCA_937868145.1 uncultured Phycisphaerales bacterium | reverse complement strand
TACGGGCTGACGACCGCTCGCGACCCGAACCTGGCCGTGGCGGCGGATCGAAACCCGTGGATCACGAGCCCCGCCGGCTACCCACGGGCACTTAATCTGTTCAAGCCCGATCTGCCCGGTTACACCGGCGGCACGGCCGAGACGGGGAAAGCCGGCAACGCGATCGCCCACCAGAGCGAAGGCCAGAACGTCCTGTTCCTGGACGGCCGCGTCACATTTGAAACGCGTGCCTTCTGTGGTTTGGACCAGGACAACATCTACACCATATCGACTGTCTCCGACAGAGGATCCCCACTGGGTTGCATACCCACAACCAGTTCGCCAACAGCACTGAGCATGAGGGATTCGGTTCTCCTGCATGATCCGAACTCCTTGGGCGGCGCAGCCGGACGCTGATCTCCTCTGCCTTGGGCAAGGGGCGACCGGAATAGTGTGTGCGAGCGAGAACCTGGATTCGGACAACTCTCTGGGGCTCTGCTCTCGTTGTTCTACACATCCTCCTCTTGCGTCCGTTCTCGCATCGTACGGCGGCTCGCGTACGAGCGTTGCGTTTTACGCATTTCAGGGTGCCAGCGGAGAGAGAGGGCAGGCCTGATCCAGGGCGTCTGGACCGACCGTGACCAGAGGCTTCCTCCGCTTCATGCGTGCGAAGGGCAGCCCGATGCTCGTGAAGGGGGGCTTGTGAGATCTCCGCTGGAACCCTCCAACGCGATAAACGCCCCCCCCGCATTCGTCCGGACATCCCGACGCCGAGGGGACCGCAAGAATGGTCATGCCCCCGCCGGCTTGGCACGGCGTCATGCCCGCCGGAGAGGACCGGACCGAATCGCCGGCATGGGCCGACAGCCGGAAGTCCGCCGTGTGCGTAGGTGCGGGGCTCTGGCCTGCGGACCGAACGAACGTCATGACGCCCACGCCAGATGCTTCACTTCGTTCAGCATGACAGAGCGAGACGACGGCGGCCACCCACGGCATCCAGTCGCATTCGTCGTGGCTTGCTCTGCCTATTCATGCTGCTGGCGTAAAGCGAAAAACCTCACGAAAAGGGCTGTTCGATCGCTTGAATCGTGGTACAATGGCGGTGGAGTGGTTTGATCCGGCCGTGGTGGGCACGGCGGGATCGGCCCGCCGGAGAACGCGCGATGAGTGAGGTTGTGGTCAGCAACGTGGAGCCCCAGATCGTCGTGGGGATGCGGAAGCGAGGCACGTACGCCCAGATCCGCCCCATGCTCGCGAGCGTTCGCAAGCACATCGAGGCCAACGGCGGCAAGGTCTCCGGACCGCCCACCTTCATCTGCCACGAGAATCCCAAGAAAATCCTTCGGGCCAACTTGCAGCACAACGCCGACGTGGAGGTGGTGATCCCGGTTTCCGCGGAGGTTTCCGGCGACGAGGAGATCGCCTGCTACGAACTGCCCGGCGGAGCGATGGCCAAGATCACGCACAAAGGCCCCTATGAGAAGTCGGCCGAGTCGTACAAGAGGCTCTTCGCCTGGATCGCCGAGAACCACAAGAAGGTGGCCGGCCCCACTCGCGAGGTGTACCTGAACGATCCGAAGAAGGTTCCGCCGAAAGAGCTGCTGACGGAAATCTACGCGCCTGTCGCGTAAGAGAAGCACGAATTTGGCTCTCAATCGATCTGGATCTTCTCGCCCTCGGATGTCATCGCCGGTTGGCCGTGCATCCGAACCTTCTGCAGACGCTGCTCCACCGTGGGCATGTAGGGCGCCAGGATCGCGACGCCGACCCAGGCGATCAGGACGGTGACCAACCCGACCACGATCCCCACCTTGAGCCAGTCGAGGAAGTGGATCGAGGAGCGATACCGCTTCTCCAGCATGCCCAGGGCGACGATGTTGGCGGTCGAGCCGATCATGGTGATGTTGCCGCCGAAGCAGGTGCCCAGAAGCAGCGCCCAGACCAGCGGCGTCTCCTGGAGCTTGTTCACCACCGGCATGAACGCCGCGACGAACACGATGTTGTCGACGAAGGCCGACCCGACCGCCGACAGCACCAGGATCAACGGAACCAGGATGAGGGATCTACCACCGAAGGCAGCTTGGAAGGAATCCGCGATGCGTTCCGTGACGTGGGTGTGCTCCAACGTGCCGGCCACCGCGAACAGCATCATGAAAAACAGCAGCGTCCACCACTCGACGTCGGCCTCGATGTAGTGCCGGGACCGCTCGTGACGCCACATCATCAGCAGGCCCGCAATGACCAGCGGCGCGACAATCAGGATCGTGTTCGGCGCCAGGTTCAGTATCTGCTCCAGGAAGTGATGCGACCCGATGAGGGCGATCATTCCGACCAGGATGGCCAGAGCCCGCTTGTAGGGCACCTGGATGAGCGGTCCCAGGCCCAGGCCGAGTTCCCGCCGAGACTCCAGCCGCTCCGAGAGCAGACGGATATCCGCGCGAAACCACCACATCAGAATGCCCAACGTGGCCGTCAGGGCGATGAGCATGATGGGAAACGACCATTGCAGGAAGTCGATAAAACTCATGGGAGGCACGGCGTTCTGGCCGATCAGGATGCCGACGGGATTGCCCAGCATGGTGCCCGCGGAACCGACGTTGGTGCCCATCACCGCGATGATGAGGAACGGCATCGGGCGGATCTTCAGCGTGTCGCAGACCTGGAAAATCAGGGTCGCGACGAAGACGATCGAGGTCACCTCGTCGACGATGCAGGCCATGAACGCGCCGAGAAAGACGATGATCGCGACGAACAGCGTTCCGGTCATGCCCTTGAGGGCAATCACGGTCTGGATGATCCAGGTGAACAGGCCCAGTTCCTTGAGCACGCCGACGGTGACCATCATGCCGATCAGAAACAGGATGACGTCGAGTTGGCATTCCTCGATGAACGTCGGAAGAGTCAGCACGTTGGTGCCCATCAGAGCGCCGATTCCCACGAACGCGATGGCCAAGCGGAACTGCCAAAACAGCAGCGTGGACATGATGATGATGAGGAAGATCGTCACGGAGATCACCTGTGCGCGATCCAATCCGAGCGAATGGGCCAGCAGTCCCACGAGACCACTGACCACCAGCGTGATGAGGGGCCGGGCCCCCCGCCGCAAAATCCCTCTTCTCGCTTCCGGCGCGGCCATGGCTACTCCCGAAGAATTTTGCTTAGAAAAGTCTCCAACGAGGCGACGCCCAACAGCTTCTTGCCGCGAACCACATAGGCCCGGTTCGTCCGCTGCCGCGTGATTTCCTTGGCCACCTGGACCGCCGGCTGGTCCGCTTCCACCGTGGCGTAGTCCGTCGTCATGATCTCCGCCAGCCAGGTTTTGCTCTCCTTGCGAAGGATCTCCGCAAAGGGCTCGAAGTTGAGGATCGGGGTCAAGTCATCCATCCAGAGGATGTAGTCGGGCAGACAGACGCGGAGCAGTTCATACGTGCTCACCACGCCAATCAGGTCGCCGTCCTTGTCCACCACGGGCAGCTCGTTGAGCCGGTGCTGGACGAACAAATCGATGGCCCGTTTCAGGGTGTCGTGTTCCTCAAGCTTCACCTGTACGGGGTCCATCACGTCGGCGGCCCGCAGATGGTCGGGCAGGACCATTCCCCCCTTGTCGAAGAAGGACCAAACCTGCTCGGGGGTCGACAGGCTGGCGACGATGTCCGGCGTCGAAGGATCCTGGCAAATGCGGGCCAGACTGCTGATCGCCTGGAGGTACGCACCGGGCGAGGCCTTCGGCGCCAGGGTCAGAACCATGAGCTTGACCGGACTGCCGGGCTGGCTCGGATCGTAGACGATCCCCTCCCGCGAGGTCGCCACGCCCACGACCAGATCCTCGATCGCGTCCAAACGGGCGTGAGGCATCGCCATTCCCGGCGCCACGATGGTCGGCAGATCGTTCTCCCGGGCCAGCACGGCCTCGTACGCCTCGTCAACGTTGCCGATGCCCCGATGGTAGGCCAGAAGCTTGAGCAACTCCAGAAGGACCTTGTCTCGGTCTTTCTCCTGGGTTTGACAGATCACTTCGGCGGGACCGAAGAGCGAAGAAAACTGGATGTGATTCTTCTCGATTGTCATGGTCGTCATAAAGCCGTATGCCACCAGAATAGTCAAGGACAAAACACGCACCTTACACCGGGCCGGCCGGGCTCAGCGCCGCCCGCGTCTTACCGATAGTAGTCGGCTCGAAACGCCGGGGTTCGTGAATCCCCGCCCATCGACGTCGATGTTTCCCTTTACAGCAGTATCTCCAGGGGCGAAAATGGTTCGATCATGCGGGGTTTGTTTGCGCGAACGCTCTT
>CALMMH010000231.1 GCA_937868145.1 uncultured Phycisphaerales bacterium | reverse complement strand
TGCGGACGGTCCACGAGCGAGAGGAAGGCGTCACACCGCAAAGCCAGATGCGCAAAGGCGAGAAGGTGACGCAGACGATCCTGATTGGGACGGACCGAATGCTGTATTTCACGGGCGAGATCATCGACACACCGGTGGGAGTGGAATTCGATCGAGGCTGCCGGACCAAGATCACCGTGAAGGTGGACGGCGACATCGCCACGCTGTGGAAGAACTGGTCCGAGGGACTTCACCGCCAGACGGTCTACGGCGACATCCGCAAGGAACTGGGACAATTCTGCCGATACACGGGAATCAAACTGGTCGATGAAGCCGCTGCCTTGGGCGTGGCCTGATAGGGGAGTCCGAAGATGAATTACGCAGTCATTATGGCCGGGGGAACCGGTAAGCGTCTCTGGCCGCTGAGCCGCCAAAAGCGTCCCAAGCAGGTCCTGAAGCTTCTGGACGGGCAGACGCTTCTGAACCGGTGCTTCGAGCGGCTGTGCCCGGTCTTCGACGTACGCAACATCCTGGTGCTGACCAACGCCGGGTACGCGGATCTCGTTCGCGAAAACCTCCAGGGTTTGCCCGGAAACAACGTCCTCGCGGAGCCCGCGGTGCGCGACACCGCCAGCGCCATCGGCTTGGCCGCCACCGTGCTGACCAAGTACGACCCTGAGGCGGTCATGGCGATTCTGACCGCCGACCAGCTTCTGGAACCGCCCGAAGTGCTTCAGCAGGCGTTGACGGACGCCTTCGAGTTCATCGCCGGCAATCCCGACGCCCTGATCACCTTCGGGATCAAACCGACATTCCCCAGCACGCAGCTGGGCTATATCAAGTGCGCCGATCCTCGCGATTGTCCGCGTTGTCGGAACAAGGTGTATTCAGTTGAAGCCTTCCGGGAGAAACCCGACCATCAGACCGCCGAACAGTATATCGAGAGCGGCCAGTACTCCTGGAATTCGGGCATGTTCGTCTGGCGGGCCAAGACCATCCTGGCGAACCTGCACCGGTTCCTTCCCGAGGCCGTCGAGCCACTCCGTCGGATCGCGGCCGCATGGGACACGCCGGCCCAGGAGAAGACTCTCCAGGACTGGTTCCCCAAGCTGCCCAAGATCAGCATCGACTATGCGGTGATGGAAAAGGCCGACCAGGTTCATGCCATTCAGCTCAACTGCAAATGGCTGGACATGGGTTCGTTTGCCGCTCTGGCCGATGTCATTAAATCGGACGAAAATCACAATATCGTGGTTGCCGGCGCAAGCGAGCTGCTCGATTGTCGTGACAGCATCATCATTACCGAGGATAAAGGACATCTGATCGCTGTGATCGGGCTCCAGAACATCATCGTCGCCCACACGCCGGACGCGACGCTGGTTTGTGACGCCAGCCAGACCGAACGGCTCAAGACTCTGCTGGACCGGATCGAACAACACGGCCGCGCCAAGTTCCTGTAGTTGGATGGATACCGAGGACACTCTGCGAATGAGATATCTGGCGATAGACTACGGGATGAAGAGAACGGGCCTGGCGGTCTGCGATGCGGGTGAGACGATCGCATCTCCCTTGGCGGTGGTGCAGGGCCACAAGGATCTGATCGAAAGAATCCAGAAGATTGTGACTTCGGAGGGCATCGGGGGCATCGTCGTGGGCCTGCCGTTGAACATGGATGATTCCGAAGGGCCCCAGGCCAAGCTGATCCAGGCCATTGCCAAAGAGCTGGCCAAGCACGTTCAGATCCCAATCCACCTCCAGGACGAGCGGCTCAGCAGCTTCGAGGCCGAGCAGAAACTACAAGAGTTCGGTCTGACCCGGGGCAAAAAACGCGAAAGGCTCGATGCGTTGGCCGCAGCGGAGATCCTTCGGGCTTTTCTGGACCAAAAAGCCGACCGATAGAACGTCAACCAGCTTTTCTGTGGAATCTGGATATCCATTCCAGGCATGGAAAAACGGCTCTTTTGCACTCCTAACCCGCTTTTTTTACCCCGGCAGGGGAAAAAACTTGCCAACCCCGCCGGAAATGGTTTAGATTAAACGGTTCTTATTATGCGTATAGAGAATGCTCAAGTAGGGCTAAACAAGAAGGGTTGATCGACAGTATGCTTACACAAGAGGAAAAAGGGAGCATCATCGGAGATTACAAAGCACATGAAGGAGACACGGGATCGCCCGAGGTGCAGATCGCGTTGCTGACCAAGCGAGTCAACGATCTGACCGAACATCTCAAGGAGCATCCTAAGGATCATTCCTCCCGTCGTGGTCTACTGAAGATGGTCGGCACCCGCTCGGCGTTGCTCAAGTACGTCCGGGATCGGGATCTCAAGCGGTATCAGACGATCATCACACGCCTCGGCCTGCGAAAGTAGCCTCCGCGTTGTCCCGCAGGCAGAGACGCCGTGCGGAAATTGTGTTTGACGACCAGGGCTGTGGGCGAGAGAAGCCTACGATGATGCGGTTGCATGTAAGCCGTTGAAGGAAATTGAGTTATGGCAGGTTTTTATTCTATTTCAAGAGAGATCGGCGGCCGGAAGCTGACGATCGAAACTGGCAAAATAGCCAAACAGGCCGATGGCGCCGTCGTGGTTACCTACGGCGAGACCATCATCCTGGTGACAGCCGTCGTGGCGCCGCCCAGGTCCGAGGAAATCGATTTCTTCCCCCTGAGCGTGGATTATCGTGAGAGAATCAGCGCCGCCGGCAAATTTCCCGGCGGGTTCATCAAGCGAGAGGGGCGACCCAGCACGAAGGAAATCCTGACGGCCCGGAATATCGACCGGCCCCTTCGGCCGCTGTTTCCGGACGGGTATTTCCAGGAAGTCCAGATCATCGCCACGGTGCTCAGCGCCGACCGGGAGAACGATCCCGACATCCCGGCGATGATCGGCGCCAGCGCGGCGTTGTGCATCAGCAAGATTCCTTTCCAGGGACCGCTCGGTGCGTGCCGCGTCGGCCGCGTGGACGGCGAGTTCGTCGTCAACCCCACGTACACGCAGCTCGAGACCAGCGATCTGAACATGCTGATCGGCGGCCGCAAGGAAGCCATCAACATGATCGAAGTGGGCGCCAAGGAACTGTCCGAGGACGTGATCGCCGCAGGCGTTCAGAAGGCGCACGAGGCCATTCAGGAAGTCATCGCGATGATCGAGGAGCTCCAGGCCAAAGTGGGCGTGGAGAAAGAATCGCCGATCGTCGAACTCGACCGCCCGCTTTACGACAAGGTCAAGGCGGAGATCTACGATCGATTGACGACCATCAAGACCGTTCCCGGCAAACAGGATCGCAACACCGCCGTCAAAGAACTCTTCGACGGAGTTCGCACGCAGTACAAAGAGGCCGGTGAAGCCGCAGGCGCAGAGAAGACCGACAAGGTCATGCTCAATCGCGTGTTGATGACCCTCGAAGAGGAAATCGTCCGCAAGATGATTCTGGATGGCAAGCGGCCGGACGGCAGGAGCGACACGGACGTCCGTGCGATCTCCTGCGAGGTCGGCGTGCTCCCCAGAACGCACGGCTCGGCCCTGTTCACTCGCGGGGAAACGCAGGCTCTGGTGAGCGTCACGCTGGGCACGATTCGCGACGCGCAGATCATCGATGGTCTGCTCGATGAATACGCTCAGAACTTCACGTATCATTATAACTTCCCGCCGTATGCGGTCGGGGACGTCAAGCCGGTCCGCGGACCGGGCCGC
>CALMMH010000230.1 GCA_937868145.1 uncultured Phycisphaerales bacterium | reverse complement strand
TGAAAGCGGTCAACCGCTCGCGAAGGCCAAGGGCGTCAAGCCGCTCTCGGTCCAGCCGGACCAGGTGACTCTCGAAGTCCAGCCCGGCTCGTACGAGTTCAAGTCCGGCGTGTCTCTCCAGCGGAAGCTGTAGGGGGCAGGCTCCCGTGTCTGCCCAACTGCACCCTGCGATTGCGGGGCATACCCTGTGGCTTGCAGCGGAAATGTGATCATGAAAGCCAAACAAGACGACCTACGCAGAGATCCTCGAACGCGGAGAGACTATGCACTGACGAAGAAGGGCGTTGGCAATATGTCGGCCGCCGAACTGCAGGAGTGGATCCGCCTCTGCGAGAAAATGGAAGACTGGGTTCGTGTCGCAAAAGCGAGGAGGAGTTGGAAGGAATCGCGAGTCGAAGCTGAGCACAGGCTGGAGCTTCTCCGTGCGGACGGCACGACCGAGGAGTGAGGATCCTCGCGTAGAAGTCTGTAGGGTGGGTTCTTCGGACGAGTCTTCGGAGCTGGGATTGATTGACAGGGAGAAGGATGGGGTCTATTCGAAGTGTTCTTGTCGTTCTCGCGAGTCTGCTGGCTGGCTCCGTTGTTCAGGCCGGACAGGTGGAGGACGCACAGAAGAGTCTGTTCGCCGACATGCAGTTCCGGCAGGGCTTTCTGCTCAGCTATGCGGATTCCTCGAAAGGGCGATCGGTCGAGGCGGTTCTGGACCTGGGCGACCCCAACAATGCCCCCGCCTGGAGATTGTGTCAGTGGGCGAGCAAGTATAGTCTCGCTGCTGTGTCGTGTACGCAAGGGGCCGCCGGCGATCGGTTCTATGAGAACGAGGGCAAGAAGGTTCTGGTGGGCGGGCCCGACTCGCCGAATCGGGACCTGATCCTGGAAGTGCGAGGCGGCGCGGAGTATGGGGACCGGGCCCGCCGCTCCGGCGAAGGCTGGCCGCACCTGTTGATCGAACAGGATGCGATCGCGGTTCGTCCGCTCGATGAGTTGGCCGAGATCCGCTTTTCGCTCGGTCTGCGGCTCCTGCGATTCAGCATGAGTATGCCCGCGGATCAGTACGATCCGGGTCTGCATGCGGCCCAGTTTCAGATGTTCTTCATCGTCAAAAACATCAATACGAACTCGCCTGACGGCGGCAACTACTTCTGGTTCGGCGTGCCGTTCTTCGACAACCGTCACGAAGTCCCGCCCGCCTATATGGCCAAGGACGTGGGCAAAGGCGACGCCACCGGCAAGTTCATCTACACGGTGGATGGGAGGGCCGTGGGCGTCGCGCCGCGGAAACTGGGACAGTGGCTCACGCTCGACGTGGACCTGCTCCCGTTCATCAAGAGCGGCCTGGAAGAAGCAGCAAATCGCGGTTATCTCAAGGACGCCGACCCGCACCATTACGGCGTGGCCAACATGAACCTCGGCTGGGAGATCCCCGGCACGTTCGACGCCGCCGCCCAGATCCGGAATTTGAGGGTCACCATTGCCTCGGAACACCGGGTGTGGTAGGATGTCGCGGTCAGGGTCGGCCCATCTGGCAAAGCGTAACAATCTGTCTTGAATCGGCTACAACCGGAAACTGACCACGAGATTGACGGGAGGCAGGACATGCGACTCTACGCAGGTGTCGGGAGAATGGCAGCAAGTGTCTTGTGTATGCTGGTGATTGCGGCGTTTTGGAACGCGACGGTTCTTTACGCGGCCGAGCCCGCAGAGCTGGTCCGCCAGATCGAGACGAAGTTGTCGAGCGTGCAGCGACAGACCGTGACGTCGCCCAGCCAGGCCGAGAAGGACTGTCTGCTGGCCCGCGACCTGCTCGGACAGCTTCGGGAGGCGTCGCCCAGTCATGAGAAGCTCTCCTCGCTTGAGAAACGCTTCGACGATCTCAAGGGGAAACTGGAGAAGCGGCTGGGTCGCCCCATCGGCGGCAGCGTCGAGGCTCCCGCGGCTCCGACCGCTCCCGCGACGCCGCAGGCTCCCGCGTCCGATCTGCCCAGTGCGGTGGTCTCCCAACTGAAGAAGATCGACGCCGCTCTGACCGCGGCGGCCGCCTCCCTGGAGAAGAACCAACTGCAGACAGCCAACCGCAGATTGGACGAGGCCAAGAAGCTGATGACCGAGGTTCAGACACGGTATGGCGCCAAGATCCCTGCCGACAACGGGCAGATGAAGGCGGCTATCGAGCGACTGAACGCGATTACGACCCAGGTGTCGGAGGCCAACGCAGCGGCCGCCGCCGCGGCTGCAGCCCTGGCCGCCACGGAAGAGCAGAGGCAGGCCCAGTCGAAGGAATGGATGGCCAAGTTGTCGCCATTCTTCGATTACAAGAGCGACCTGTATCTGCGGATGGGATCCGAGTTCAACAACGCCTCGCCCGAAGAGCAGCAGAAGGCCCGCCAGGCCTACGCCAAGGCCAATGAGAGCCTGGCGGCCTACAAACAGGCGGAGTTTTCGCACGGTAAGACGCAAGAACTGCTCTGGCTCGAGCAGCGGCTGATCGGGCATGTCACGATCTACAACGAAGAGGAGTCGCGAAGCCGCCAGGAGGAGTCCTGCCGTCCGTGGGTGGACAAACTTCGGGGCTATGCGGACGTCGGCGCCGGAAGTCCGAAGTATCTCGTCGTTGGCACGGTGGTCAATGAGGACGAGATCGCGACGCGTTCGGCTCTGCTGGACGAGGCCCAGGCTGTCTGGCAGGAGTATCAGAAAGCCGAGTTCCCGCAGGGTAAGAGCCGCGAGCTGTTGTCGCTCGAGGAACAAATGCGTCAATGTCTGGCGGAGATGCCCGAATCGCTGCGTCAGAGCCGGGCGCTGGTTTCAGCCGATCTCGACAAGGAGTTCGACCGAGTCCTGAGCTATTTGACCGCGGACACCGGCTGGCAGAACGATTCCGCCAAGATGCCGAACCTCGTCATGGAGCGGGACCTTGCTCCCTTGCGGGAGGCGATGCAGCGATATGAGGGGATGCCGGGAACCGATGCGGGCAAGGTGGCGACTCTGAAAGAGACCCTCGCCAAAATCGTGCAGCAGGACCAGGCCAACCGGGCCGTCCGCGCCGAGCGGACCTTCCTGAAACCCGACCAGTACGAGGGCGACGATTCCGACGCCCTCCGCCGCAAGGTCGAAACGATCGTCAAGGAGAAGTCCGCCGGAGCCACAGTCCTTCGCACGACTCTGCCCGACCCGGCGTGGGAGGAGGAGAGCGTCGTCGAGTGGACGGACACGACGCACTCGGCGCTGCGATACCGCACCACGCGGTTCATGACCGCTCACGCGGCCGCCAAAGACGCCGACGGGAAAGTGCACCTGCACGCAGTTCATCTGACCGCCGACCGCCAGAGCGACGGCAGTTGGGGTTCGCTGTACGGACATATCCTGTGGTCGGACTGGATGGCCGAGAAGAACGTCGGCGAAGAACCGCCTACCCCCTGAGCCGGGTCCGACTCCAACACTGGGCCTGTCCCGAGCCCCGCGGTGTCCGAAGTTCATTGCCGCTCGAAATAAAAAGGCCCTGTCGTTGGCGACAGGGCCCGCTTCTGGCCCAGAGGGGCACAGAAATGATGGTCTGAAGGTAGCGCAACATGTCATCCTATGGCTGCATTGCCTCGCTCTCCGGTTCGGATGCGGATGCACTCCGGCAGATCCATGACGAAGATCTTGCCGTCGCCGATCTGTCCGCTGC
>CALMMH010000229.1 GCA_937868145.1 uncultured Phycisphaerales bacterium | reverse complement strand
CCACCAGTTTCGCCAAGTCCATGGGCAATATGCCGGATGGTAGGGACGCTCCGCCGCCGGTCCCAGCCACAAATCCCAGTCCAATCCATCCGGAACCGCGGGAGTCTCGGGCGGGCGGCCATCCCAGGTGGGCCAACTCCAGAAGCGGGCGGGAGACCATACTTGTACCTCGTGGACCGGGCCGATGGCTCCGTCCCAGATCATTTCACAAGTCAGACGAGCCTCTTCGGCCGCCTGACCCTGATTGCCCAATTGCGTAGCCACCTTGGCGCGACGAGCAGCCACTGTCACCTGCCGGGCCTCATAGACGGAATAGGTGAGCGGCTTCTCGCAGTAGACGTGCTTCCCCCGCTTCAAGGCGTTCATCGTGATGACAGCATGCGTGTGATCGGGTGTTGCCACCATCACCGCTTCGACATCCTCCTTGTCGAGCAACTCGCGGAAGTCAGTATACGCTCGGCAGCCCTGATACTTCCCGGAACTCCTCTGCTGCGCGTAATGCTCCTCGACGAGCCGTCGAGCCGGTTCCCGGCCGGCCGCTTTCTGCTCCTTGCCTTCCGTCCAGTTCCAGGACAGATAGCCGCCGCCCTCGCGGTTCACATCGCAGACGGCCACCACTTGGACTTCCGGGAACTCGAGCAATGAAGCAATGTCCTGGAGTCCCTGGCCACCCACTCCGATCCCGGCCAACGTGATCTTCTCGCTGGGGGCGACCTGCTTGGTCCCACCCAGCACCTGCCGGGGGACAACAGTCAACGTCGCCGCAGCGGTGGCTGCGCCCAGAAGCTCCCGGCGTGATATGCGGCCGCCCCCCGCGGATCTGGTATTCTTGAAATTTCTCAGCCTTCCCATATCGCCGTCCCCTTTCACAATCGAATACCCCTTCGACAATGAAGGTTGCGCAGACCTTGCGTGAGTTTGGTCATTAGAGCGTCCCGACCTCCCGCATTGCCTTCTGCAGATATTGCAGAGCCTGCTCGTAATCGTCCGGTCCGACATATTCCAGGATCAGCGGCACCCGGGGTGTGCGGCGAACGGCCAGCGAAACAAACTCTCGATAGTCGAGATCCCCCTGCCCTGCTGCTACACCCTGATCCACATGCAGCTTGCGGTCTTTCGCGTGGAGGCAGTCAATCCACGGAGTCAGCTGATCGAACATCTCCTCCAGATCGTCCACTTCCAACAAGTTGGCCGGATCGAGCAAGGCCCGAACCCGCGGGGAGTTGACTTCCTGCAGAAACACGCGCGTCCGCTTTGCGCTGGCAAGAAAGCCTCCGAAGAAGGGTTCCATGAGCACCGTGGCGTCATGACGCTCGGCCAACTCCGCCAATTGCCGGATGGTTGTCAGCATCCGCATCCAGACCTCCTCCTGAAAGTGATGCGCGACGCCTGGCACCGGACCCTCCGGCTCATAATGCCCCGCCTCGGTGATGAGAGTCCGAACACCCATCTCCTTCCCCGCCTTCATCATGCTCTCAAAGTACGCCAAATTGGCCCGCCGTTCAGCCGCGTCCCCATGAATCAGGTTCGTATACACGCCCAGGCTGTGAATGGCGAGGCCCCTGGACCGATAGGCATGCGCGATCGCAGCACAACGCGAGGCGGTCAAGTCCGACAGGTCGGAGCGGCCATTGTACTTCCAGTACCGACTGTCGGATTGATTCAGGAACAACTGAACCGTACGGATGCCTCGCCCCGCCAGTTCCTCGGCAAGCTCGGCGTTGGTGTGCTTGGGGAACCCCAGCGTGGAGATTCCCACGGTCATACCGGTCCCAGGGTTGGCACCTTGGCTGCCGGAAGCCAGAGAAGCGCCGATGACAGGCAGAGCCGCCCCTGCCGTCTTGATCAGTTCCCGGCGTGTGATCCGTACATGGGACATGGTCTATTCCTTTCCACTTGTCGCTCAAGAACCGAGCCAAATTCGCAGCAGCGGAGATTATACTACTCTGGCTGGATCAAGGCCAACGGATAGCGAATCCCAGCCTCGACCGAGGCTCGCCAGCCGCTGAACGAAATCCCGCTTCTGCCCTGCCCCACTTGCTCCCGTTCCACCCCGCTCCGAGGCAGTCTCTCGTGATTCCAAAACCCGTGGCAGCAGCCAGGAGTTCCGCAGGAAAAGCGACGTCAGGAGCGGCTGGGGAATGTCCTCCCTTCCCCACCTTCATCCATTGGCTTCGTCGCTTGTCACGGGCGGCACGGACGCACTGCAAATCAGAACGGCTCTTTCTTGCATACATGTGCCATCACGGCATAATGGTCGCAAGCGACCTTCTCATGCAAGGTGAACTGGTACAGAACAAAGACCGGGCCTCCTTGAGAAGGAGTTCATGTGACCGAAGAACAACCAGTTGACGCGCAAGGAGTAGCCGGAACATGAAGAGAACTCCCCTGACTCTCATGCGAACAATCCACGTTCTTACCGCCAGTCTCTGCTCGCTGGCCTTTGTCCCGACTGGATCCGCCGTCGAGTCCAGAACCTCGCTCTGGTTCGACAAGCCGGCCACGAGTTTCCATCATTCGCTCCCGCTGGGGAGCGGACGGATCGGGGCGATGGTGTTCGGCGGCGTGATCGAAGAACGGATTGTGCTCAACGAAAGCTCGGTCTGGTCCGGCTCCCGAGAGGACGCGGATCGGCCTGATGCGCACGAGGCGCTGCCCGAAATACGTCGCCTGTTGCTCGATGGTAAAAATGTCGATGCGGAGAATCTGGTCAACGCCAATTTCACCTGCCAGGGGAAAGGCTCCGGTCATGCCAATGGCGTCAGCCAGCTTCATGGCGAAGTATCACGCCGGATGT
>CALMMH010000228.1 GCA_937868145.1 uncultured Phycisphaerales bacterium | reverse complement strand
TTTCGGGGTGACAGCGGGGAGAGGAGGGCAGGTCTGACACGGGGCGTGAATCGTCCGCCGGCGACGGGAGGCTCCCCATGGCGGACGTGTGCGTCGGGGACCCCGAAATTCGTTTGGAGACCTCTCTCGAGATCTCGAATGTGACAAGCTTCACACGGGCAGCCATCCAATGGTTTCTGCGTTCCCGCTCCCCGCTGGTATCCTCAAAGCGCCAAACGCATCCCTCGAATTCATCGGAACATCTCCGCACCGAGGAAGCCGCAAGAACGGTCATGCACCGCGGAATGGCGACGTCCCGGGAAACTGGTTGCGTGGGTCCCCGGCGGTGCTATAATTCCTGTTACGTATAGGTCGACAGGGGCGTCTCGGGCTTCCATGTGCAACATGGTCATTGGGGCCTTGGATGCCATACACGCGTTCTTGAAAGGAGGACCGCAGGATGTCGCAGGCACGCAAGCCCACCGAACCCACCCCCCAAACCGCTTCCCTGAGCCGCCGTCATTTCATGGCCGCCACGGGAGCCGCCGTCGCAACCTTCGCCGTGATCAAGCCGGCCCTGGTTCGCGGCACCGCCGCCAACTCGACGATCAATCTGGGCATGATCGGCTGCGGCGGTCGCGGCACCTGGATCGCCAAGCTCTTCAAGGAGCACGGCGGATACAACGTCGCCGCCGCATTCGACTACTTCCAGGATCGGACCGAAGACCTGGGCAACCAGTTGGGCGTCCCTCAGGCCAACCGCTTCAACGGCCTCAAGGGCTATTTGAAGCTGCTGGACAAGGTGGACGCCGTGGCGATCATCAGCCCGCCGTACTTCCACCCCGAGCAGGCGGCCGCCGCAGTCGAGGCCGGCAAGCACGTATACCTCGCCAAACCGATCGCGGTCGACGTCCCGGGCTGCCAGAGCATCGGCGACAGCGGCAAGAAGGCCTCCGCCAAGAAGAAGTGTTTCCTCGTCGACTTCCAGACTCGCGTGGACCCATTCTATATGGAAGCCCTCCGTCGGGTGCACGAAGAGAAGGCCATCGGCGATTTCACGTTCGGCGAAGCCACCTACCACGCGGGCGACCCCTTCACGGGCAGGTATCAACTCTGGAACGACAAGGAAGCCTCGGCTGAGAATCGACTTCGAGCCTGGGGACTCGATAGAGTCCTCTCCGGCGACATCATCACCGAGCAAAACATCCACACGCTGGACGTGATGAACTGGATCATGGGCGTGCCGCCGATCTGGGCGGTGGGCACCGGCGGCCGCAAGTACCGGCCCGCAGGCACCTGCTACGACACATTCAGCTGCCTGTTCCAGTACCCCAACAACGTCGGCATCACCTTCAGCTCTCGTCAGTCGGAAGGCTACGGCACGCAAGAAGGCATCTGCAACCGCATGTTCGGCACCGCAGGCATCCTGGAGACCGAGTACGGCGGCCAGGTGCTCATCCGCGGCAAGAACTTCTATCGCGGCGGCAAGTCGCCGGGCATCTACCAGGAAGGCGCCATCGCCAACATCAAGGCGTTCCACGAGAGCATCGTGGGCGGCAAGTTCGACAATCCGACAGTCGAGCCCAGCGTTCGCAGCAACCTGATCACGGTTCTGGGCCGGACCGCGGCCTACGAGACTCGCATGGTCACCTGGGACGAGATGCTCAAGAAGAATGAGAAACTCGAAATCGACCTCTCAAGCCTGAAAGCCTGAGAATCAGGCGTCCGGGAGAAAGACTATGGTACAAAACGAAATGACCCGCCGTCGCATCCTCGCGACGGCGGCCGGGGCCTTCGCGGGCCTGACGATTCTGGGCGATTCGCCGTTGTCCGCCCAGGAGGAGAATCGAGAACGAGGCCAGCGACGTCCCCGCGGATTCCGAATCGGCGTCTGCGACTGGACGATCGGCAAGAGAACCGATCCGACGGCATTCGCCATGGCCAAGAAGATCGGCCTCGACGGCGTGCAGGTCGACTTCGGCGGCGGCCAGGACAAGGACCCGCCGCTGTTCGATCCGGAGTTGCAGAAACGCTATCCGGAAGAGCTCCAGGCGCAGAACATGCGAATCGCCTCGCTGGCGATGGGCGTCCTGAACGAGGTGGCCTACAAGAGCGACCCGCGGGCCGAGCAATGGGTGGACAAGGCCATCGACGTCGCCGCAGCGATGGAGATGAGACAGAAGATCATCCTCCTGGCCTTCTTCGGCAATGGCGACCTCAAGAACGACGCCGCCGGCACAGACGCCACCGTCAGCAAACTCAAGAACGTCGCGGCCAAGGCCGAGAAGGCCAATGTCACGCTCGCCATCGAATCCTGGCTCAGCGCCGAAGAGCACATCGCGATCCTCGACCGCGTGAACTCCCCCGCCGTGCAGGTCTACTACGACGTCGCCAACTCGCACAAGATGGGCTACGACATCTACAAGGAGATCCGCACGCTCGGCAAGCGCGTCTGCCAGTTCCACGCCAAGGACTACGACGACCTCTACGGCAAAGGCTCGATCGACTTCGCCAAGGTCCGCGAGGCGATGGATGCCGTGGAGTATCGGGGTTGGCTGGTCATGGAAGGCGTCAAGATGCCGCTGGGCCTCGAGGAAAGCTGCCGCTACGACGCGGAGTACCTCAAGACCATGTTCCCCCGAAGAGTGGGGTAGAACTGTCGAGGCAGAATTCGGAGCACGAAATTCGAATTTCGAGTCTTCTACAGGAAAGGCAGGTATGACGATGAGAGCGAGAAACATGCTTGCGGTGCTCGTGGCGTTGCTCTGGGCGACTCTGGCCGTCGCGACGCCGTTGGATGACTACGTTGCCAAGCCGGATCCCAGCTACAGCTACAGCCTGGTCAAGACCATCGATAATCCGTTGGGCAAAGTCTATGTCCTCGACATGAAGTCGCAGACCTGGCGAGGCGAAAAGGAAGTCGATCGATCGCTCTGGCAGCATTGGGTCATGGTCATCGTCCCGAACGGTGTCACCGCCGACACCGCCCTGCTCTGGATCAACGGCGGCGGCAACCGTCCCACTCCGCCTTCGGGCCCGGACGGCATGCTCACCCAGATCGCCATCCAGAGCAAAACCGTCGTGATCGATCTCAGGACGGTGCCGAACCAGCCGCTGGTCTTCAGCGACGACCCCGGCAACGAGCGATCCGAGGACGCCATCATCGCCTACACGTTCGACAAGTTCGTCAGGACCGGCGACGGAACCTGGCCGCTGCTGTTGCCCATGGTCAAAAGCGCGGTGCGGGCGATGGACACCGTTCAGGACTTCATCCCCCAGGCCACCGAGGGCAAGCTCAAGATCAACCAGTTCGTCGTCTCCGGCGGCTCCAAACGCGGCTGGACCACATGGTTGACCGCCGCGGTCGACAAACGCGTCCGCGCCATCGCCCCGTGTGTGATCGACGTGCTGAACATGGACGAGCAGATGCGGCACCACCTCGCGGCCTATGGCTTCTACTCCACCGCCATCGAGGACTACCAGGACCAGGACATCTTCAGCAAGCTCGACACGCCGGACGGCCAGAAGCTGATCAGCTTCGTCGACCCCTATGAGTATCGCGACCGCTACACGATGCCCAAATTCCTCCTGAACTCCTCGGGCGACCAGTTCTTCCTGCCGGACTCGGCCCAGTTCTACTTCAAGGATCTGCCGGGCTCGAAATACCTGCGATACCATCCGAACACCGATCACGGCCTCAAGGACTCCGACGCCGACAAAGCCCTGTTGGCGTGGTACGTGGGCCTTCTGACCGGACGCGAGCTGCCGCAATTCTCGTGGGAGACCGGCGTCCAGGGCTGCATGATCGTCACCGCCAAGACCCGGCCCACGCAGGTGAACCTCTGGACCGCGACGAATCCGGACGCCCGCGATTTCCGTCTGGAGACTATCGGCAAGGCATGGAAGAGTTCCTCGCTGACGGGAACCGAGCGAGGCACATATCAGGTGCAGGTGCCGGCCCCGGAGAAGGGTTGGACGGCGTATTTCGTCGAATTGACCTTCGATTCGGGCACGCCGCTTCCCTACCGATTCAGCACGGAGGTCCGCGTCGTTCCCGACACGCTGCCCCATATGGATAAGCTCAAGGCCGCTGCGAAGTAGACCTCGATCCGCCTCGATGGAAGGACCACACTGATGAAGTCTCAGCAACGGCGGAGCAGTCCTCGAACAATCATGTGGGCCTTGCTGCTGCTGTGCATGCAGAACAGTTCCCGGGCCTCGTTTTCCAGAGAACAAATCGAGGCGGACTGGGCGATTCAGGATCGTCTCCGCGTCACGGAGTCCTCCGTCACGCGAGAACAGGATGCCGCCGGCGCGTGCGACGGCGTCAAGGATGGTCAATGGGGTTTCCACACGGAGCACGAGGACCGCCCCTGGTGGCAGGTCGATCTGGGCAGAGTACATGAGTTGGATCGCCTGCTCGTATACAACCGCACCGAATTTGCCGAAAGAGCCAGCCGCCTGATCGTGCTGGTTTCGGATGAAGGCAAGGACTTCCATCAGGTCTACCAACATGACGGCACAGCATTTCGCGGATATGCCGACAGCAGGCCTTTGATTGCCCCACTACAGGGTGTCACTGCCCGTTTTATCCGGCTCCAACTGCCCGGCCGAGATTACTTCCACCTGGACGAGGTCGAAGTGTATCCGCCCGGCGATGCCGGGAACATCGCTCTGGGCAAGCCCTGCACTCAGAGCTCGGTCAGTCAATGGTCGCGTAAGCACGGTCAGGCGGACTCCCAAATCCCTGCCGACCTGATCCTGCAACGCGGAATGAGACTCGCTCGCTGTCTGCGGGAAATGGGGGGCGAGGTCCCATCGCTGGAAAAGTTCGCAGACAGTACGGACAAGGCCGGGCACCTCCAAACCCGATGGGCCATTCGCAAGATGGCCCTGGCGAATCCGCTCCTGGACTTCGACAGCATTCTGTTCGTCAAACGAGCCCCCGGCACGCTGCCGCACATCTCCGATCAGTACTACGGCTGGTGGTCCCGACCGGGCGGCGGCATCTACATTCTCGAAGGCTTCAAGGGCACATCGCCGCACGTGCGATGTCTCACCGAGGACTGGCCCGAGGGCAGTTTCCTCCGCCCCGACTTGTCCTACGACGGCACGCGAGTTCTTTTCGCGTACTGCCGGTATTACCCCTATGTCTCGGACATGGAGAAAGTGGACAAGACCAAGCTGCCCGAAGACGCCTTCTACCAGATCTACGAGATGAACATCGACGGCACAGACGTGTGGCAGCTCACTCACGGCCGATACGACGACTTCGACGCCCGCTATCTGCCCAACGGCGAGATCGTCTTTCTCTCGACTCGCAAGGGCACGTTTCTTCAATGCACCACGGCCAACACCGCCGCGACCCTTACGCAGACCCTGCCCGACAGTTACGTCCGCTGCGGCGGCGACAACAAACGTCCCTGCGCCGTCTACACCCTGCACAGCATGGACGCCGACGGACGCAACATCCGCCCGATCTCGGCCTTCGAGACCTTCGAGTACACGCCTTCGATCGCCGAAGACGGACGCATTTTGTATACGCGATGGGACTACATCGACCGATTCAACGGTCATTTCTTCAGCCTCTGGTCGGTCAACCAGGACGGCACGAACCCCCAGCTCGTCTACGGCAACTACACGGTCAAACCTCAGGCCGTCTATGAGGCTCGCTCCATTCCGGACTCCACGAAGATCATCTTCACCGCGGCCGCCCATCATTCCATCGAGGGCGGCACGCTCGCTCTGCTGGATCGCAGCCGCGGCGAAGAGGGCGAAGCTCCACTGACGCGTCTGACGCCCGAAGTCCCCTTCCCCGAGACCGAGGCCTGGCACGACAGCTACTATGCGAGCCCGTATCCGCTCTCGGAAGACTTCTATCTGACAGGCTGGAGCACGCGCAAGCTCCCGCCACACGCCGGCAGCGGTCAGGTCGCGGACGATCGCAACCCCGTCAACGCCATGGGCATCTACCTGTGCGACCGCTTCGGCAATCTCGAGCTGCTCTATCGGGACGAGGCGATCTCCAGCATGTATCCGATTCCCGTCCGGCCCCGAAGAAAGCCGCCCATCCAGCCCTCCGAAGTCAACTGGAATGGAGCCCAGGAAGGCAATGTTCTCGTCCAGGACGTCTACCAGGGCCTTCCCGACGTCGCGCCGGGGACCGTGAAACGGCTTCGCATCGTCGCGGTGCCGCCGAAAGTGCAGCCGCACATGAACCAGCCGTGCATCGGCGTCTCCGCCGAGGATCCGGGCAAGTACGTGCTGGGCACGGTGCCCATCGCTTCGGATGGCTCCGCCTACGTGCGGATTCCTTCCGGCGTGCCGGTTTTCTTCCAGGCCCTCGACGAGAAGGGCATGGCCCTTCAGACCATGCGATCGCTCACGTATGTCCTGCCCGGTCAGACGCTGTCCTGCGTCGGCTGCCACGAGCCGCGCGACCAGGCCCCGCCTTCCGGCCGCACGCCGCTGGCCATGCGACGAGGGCCATCCAAGTTGACTCGCGGCCCCGAAGGGTCCTGGCCGCTGCGCTTCGACAGACTCGTCCAGCCCGTCTTGAATCGCAGTTGCACCGAGTGTCACAGTCCCGAAGGCATGGACCGCAAAGCCGCTCGTTTCGACCTGACCGAACCGAACGCCTACCGGAATCTCCTGGCGTTCGGCGAAAAGGACCTGGAGACACTTGCGTTTGAGAAGGACAAGTCCGAGGCCGGCTACGGCGTCGCCCGCCGGAGCAAGCTGCTCGCTCTGCTTGCGCACGATGCCGCACACCGGGAGGTCCGGCTCGATGAGGACAGCCTCGAACGGCTGGTCACCTGGATGGACACCTACGCCCACAGCCAGGGCCACTTCAGCCCCGAGCAGGAGCGGCAGTTGATCGCCTTCAAGGAACGCTGCGGCCATCTGCTGGAAGACTGACGCCCCACTGGCCGTGTCCAAGGGGAAAGGGGTGGACATCGCTCCTGCAAGAGAGTACCCTATGTCCGCC
>CALMMH010000227.1 GCA_937868145.1 uncultured Phycisphaerales bacterium | reverse complement strand
CGACCATCCCCAAGGCCTACCGGCCTTGAGGATGCCACCCGGAGCCCCCACGAAATCTAGTCGCACAAGGAGCCCAGCGACAGGCGAACGACGGCCACATCACCGAAGTCGAAGTCTCGCAGGCCAGGCTCGCGACGATCGAGGCCCAGATCACCCTCGAGAAGCTGCGTCTGAGCCAGACCCCGTAGGGTGGGGCTTGCCCACCGCTTCCTCGGCTCGGCCGCCGATCACAGGTCGTGCAGCATCCGGATCGACTCCTGGATGACGACATCGGCCGCATCCGGGGCGAAGGGACTGGTGGTGACTTCGTAGCCGCCCTGGACGTGGGCCTCTTTGGGAGCCAGGTAGCCCGCGGCGCCGTTGCAGTGGGTGATCACAAACGTGTGCCGGCACGGAGAACCCGCTTTGATCGCCATGCCGATCTCCGTGAAGACCTCGCCGCCGAGGCCGACGAAAGCCACGTCGCCGAGCCGCGCCGCCGTGATGTTGAAGGCGGTGTCGGTTTTGACGGGCGAGGCGTTCTCCCGCGGTTTCGAGGGCAATTGCAGCGTGGCGAATTGCGACGCGATCGTCCCGGCGGGCCCCGTCTCCTTGATGCCGCGATAGACGTGAACGATCTCCTCGCCCAGGAGCGTGCCGAGCAGGACCGGCTCGGGAATCCAGCCGGGCTCTTCGTTGAAGGCCGGCAGGACGCGGAACCAGGGGTCGATATTGCCCGAAGCTCCGATGAACGCCGGAACGACGGTCTCGGTGCCGAGGATCTTCTCGACGAACTGCTCCGCGATGCCGGGCACGTCGCCGCTGATGGCGTAGTTGCCCGGCCCGAGCGACGTCCCGTGCGTGGCGTAATCGAACGCGACCGCCAACGGCGATCTGTCCGCCTTGGCGACTTTCATCACGAGGACTTCCCGGTCCGTCGTCCCGTAGGGATTTCGCCCGAGCACAATGTTGGTCTTGCCATCGTTGGCCACGCGCAACTCACGGCGATTGGCCCCAACCACACAGGAGCCGACGCCCAATCCGACGCCGACCGGCTCCATGCGGCCGAGGGCCTGTCGGACCGCCTCGATCAGCTTGCCCTTGAGCCATTCCGTGTACTCGATGTTGTTGGGATGCTCCCGTTCCTTGTCAATGGACAGAGTGGGGGCCGCATGCGTGTGGATGGCGGACAGGAACAACTCAGAAGGCTGCAACTGAAATTCGCTCAGGAGAACGCTGCGCAGGTAGTCGGCGGTGCCCTCGTAGAAGCCGATTACGTCGGTTGAGACCAGAACGAGCCGCTTGCCCTCCGCTTCGAAAGCCAACACGCGAGCGGACAACGGGTCGTGCACGCCGGTGGACAGGTCCTTGCGGCTCCCGTAACCCGACATGTGGACGGGCTTCTCCGGCGTGATGTCAATGCGGGCCGCGCCGGCCTTCAGACCGCCTGCGGCTTCCGCACGAGACCCCGATGGAATGGCAACAAGAATGGCGATCGACAACAGGCACATGGCGGAGAAAGACGTTTTCATGTCGGACTCTCCATTATAGAGGGTTTCAGATCGGCCTGGATTGTACCCGTCCCCTCCTCCCGCTTCAAGGCAAGAGGTGAGAACCGCTTATTGTCTTTGTCCCGGCGATGCGGTAATCTGGTGTTCATGTGGTCTGCCGCAAACAGATGGTTTCTACAGGTGATCGAATGGCCTCATTGACTTGCCGCAATTGCGTCTTCGCCGCCCTCCTGGCCGTGTGTGTTGTGCTGCCCTCATCTCCTGTAGCGGCGGACGACTCGCTCGACCGACTCGTGACGGAGGACTGGGCCGCCCAGGAACGCAGGCTCGACCGGTCGCCGGCGGACCCGCGAACCATCCAGAGCGTTTACAGGAGAGCCGACGCCCTGTTGAGTCATCTGCTGGCGATGCCGGAGCCGCCGGACCTGGCGAGCGACAAAACTCGTCTGGAATTACTCGCCGCATCGGTGGCCGACGTCAATGCCCTTGACCAGGCGGGACGGTTGACGCTCTACTATCAAGTCCGTTCGGTCGCTCGCGAAGCGGCCCTGAAGAATCCGTTGATCGCCGGCAAACGGATCGCATTCCTGAAGCGGCATCGCTTCGTCTGCCAGATGCTGCACGAGTACCTGGGCTACTTCTACGATTACGAGAACATCTCCGGCGGCGGCGTCTACGTCCTGGAGCAGCCGGGCCGTTCGCTCGAAATCCGGGACGTCGTCCAGAGCCATCTTCCCAAGGGCAACTACACCACGCTCGCCCTTTCCTACGACGCCCGCACGCTGTACTTCGGCTTTGCCGAGCGGGCCGAGGTCAAACCCGATTTCTACTCGCCCGAGCGTCGCTGTTTCCACATCTGGGCGGTGAACGCGGACGGAACCAACCTGCGGCAGCTCACGGACGGCTGCAACGACGACTTCGATCCCTGTCCCCTGCCCGACGGTGGCATCGCGTTCATGTCCACGCGTCGCGGCGGATTCGGGCGATGTCACAACCCCTGGGAGCCGCTGCCCGCCTATACGCTGCACCGCATGGACGCCGACGGCGGCAACGTGCGAACGCTCTCCTTTCACGAGACGAACGAGTGGCACCCGACGGTCCTCAACGACGGCCGCATCCTCTACTCGCGATGGGACTACGTCGATCGCTCGGCCGCGAACTATCATGGCCTATGGGTCAGCAACCCCGATGGGACGAACCCGAGCATCCTCTTCGGCAACTACACCCAGCGAATCAACGCCTGCTATCAGGGCAAAGCGATCCCGGGCTCCCGCCGCGTC
>CALMMH010000226.1 GCA_937868145.1 uncultured Phycisphaerales bacterium | reverse complement strand
GCCGTACGCAAGCCTGGCGACCATCCTGGAGAAAGGCCTTGGCTTCCGGACCGCCTTCTTCCAGTCTCCGACAGGCACGTTCGAGTCTCGCCCGGGCCTCGTTCACAATCTCGGCTTCCGTAAGTTCTTTACAAGAGAGGACTTACACGATCCCAATCAGTTTGTCGGCTATCTGGGTTCCGACGAGTTCGCCCTGCTCGACCCTATTCGTCAATGGATAGAATCCGATAATACCCCTTTCCTTGCCGTCATCATGTGCTCTGTAACACACGATCCCTACGAAGTTCCGGCATGGTTCGAAGAGACGGCACGCGACCCAGTAGACCGCTACATGCAGACGATTCGCTACACCGACCGTTTCCTGGCCGCTCTGGACGCACAACTGGCCGAGCTGAATCTTCAGGACGACACGATCTTCTGTGTCGTCGGCGACCACGGCGAAGCCTTTTCAGAGCATCGCAGCCTGATGGGTCACGAACGAATCGCGTACGACGAGGTCCTGCGGATCGCTATGTGCCTGCGTGCGCCCGGACTGGTCGACGCCGGCACACAAATCACCGCTCCGGTCAGCTCTGTCGATCTTGCGCCGACGATCCTGACTCTCCTGGGGTTTGATACAGAACCGATGTTGTTTGACGGGTATGATGCCTTGGGACCCATGCCTGCCGATCGGACGGTCTACTTGGCCGGCTGGATGCAGCAAGGCCCCGCCGGATTCATCCAGGGCGATAGAAAAGTGGTTTATGACCCCGAGAACGACCATGTGCAGGTCTTTCATCTGAACACCGACCCACTGGAACTCAATGGCGTGGAGTTGGCTGATCCTGAAGCAGATCGTCTCGCCAAACAGATCGTGAATTGGCGACGGAACACCATCTTCAAGATCGATGAGGACGCGAAGGGCCAAACCACCCTCTTTGGATCCTGGCAGAGCAAATGGACCGGCCGACGGTCCAGGATCAAGTACCTCGCTGCCCCGTAGCATCTCCAACTCGGGTCCACCCCTTTAGACCAACGAGACTCGCAAATCCGTACACTCCCTCAGTGGTACAGTCTCGCCTCAATAATCACGTCCTATATTCTCCGGTCCAATGGCCACGTCACAATCGCTCCGTCCCGTTGCACCTGCGACGCCGACCACAAGCCGACACACACCCCAGATTGCCCAATATCCCATCCGGATATGACTATCCGTCATCGACCGGCATTATTGAGGTCAATATGGCCCATGAGTCCCTATTTCAATGCATCTTGTCACCAATCCGACTGCTTTGCCACTGATAGATTGTCAAAGGCGTGGCTCGCTCCGCGACATGACCGGAAGGGGACTTGCCTTGGATCACTCCGTCTGATAAAATAGGTCGCGATGCATTCATCCAGGCGTCGGAGCGGAATCTCAATCGGTGGGCATGACAGTGAGGCAGTGAGAAACCGGAGGTGTCGGAGATGTCACATTCGCGTGAGGAACACGTCGCAACGATCTGGCCGCGAACCTACAGTCCGACCCTTCGGAATCGGCGCCGCCCAACATTGTCCTATGGGCTGATGGTTCTGCTGTTTGCGATCTCCTTATGCGTCGCCACCCGGGGGCTCGCTGGGGAAGGACCGGTTCAGAATCAAACGCGGGGCGTTCGCTACGACACTCTCCAAGCCGCGATCGATGATGCATCCGACGGCGATCTCATCGTTGCCGCCCCGGGGACATACGCCGAGGGCATTGACTTCAACGGCAAGGCTCTGACCGTCCGCTCGCAGGACGCCAACGACCCGCTGGTGGTCTCCGAAACGATCCTCGACGGCACAGGCACAGACGCCGCGGCTTCTTTCGTCGTGGGCGAGGATGCCAACAGTGTGCTGAGCGGATTCACGCTGACCGGCGGGCGGTACGGAATCATCTGCAGTGGAACCACTCCCACGATCCTCAATTGTCGCATCCTGGGCAACGCCGAAATGGGCATCCATGTCTCGGGCAGCAGCGACCCGACAATCGTCAACTGCATCATCGCGGAAAATGGCGGTCCCGGCATCCATCTCTACGATGACAGCGTCGCCGCCGTCGACCATTGCACGATCGTCGGCAATTCCGGCAGTGGCATCGCAGGGATAGCGGCCGTCGTCACCAACTCGATCCTCTGGAACAACGGCGGCGGGGGGGCTGCTCCCGAGATCGATGTGGATGCCGCCACCGTCGCCTACTGCGACGTCCGCGGCGGGTATCCTGGCGAGGGCAACCTCGACGACGACCCCCGATTCGTTCTGGCCGGGCATTGGACCGACCCGGGCACATCGAATGCCTCGTGGGTCCGTGGGAATTACCATCTGCTCGCGGAATCCCCCTGTATCGACACCGGCGACCCGAGCTTTACGGCTTACGCAATCGCAACGGACATCGACGGCCATGCCCGCGTCCTCGGCAGCCGGACCGACATCGGCTGCGATGAATTGCCTCAACCGATCTATGTCACCTGGCTCGGACACGCCGGCGTCAAGCTCGCCTGGAAGGACATCGTCGTCTACGTCGATCCCTACCGCCTGACCGCCGGCCCGCAGGACGCGGACCTCATCCTGGTCACGCACAGCCACAGCGATCACTACTCGCCTTCGGATATCGCGAAAGTCGCCACCGACGAGACGGAGTTCGTCGCTCCCGCGGATGTGGTGAGAGCCCGAGGCCGCGGGACGAGCATCGCGCCGGGCCAGAACCTCGATGTCGCCGGCGTCCACGTGACCGCCGTGGCCGCGTACAACCTGACGAAAACCAACCACCCGCAGGCCAATAACTGGGTGGGCTTTGTCCTCGAGCTCGGCGGCAGTCGGATCTACCTCGCCGGCGACACGGACCTCACGCCGGAGATGAAGACGCTGACGGACATCGATCTGGCCTTCCTTCCGGTCGGCGGCACATACACCATGGACGCCTCTGAAGCCGCCGAGGCCACAGAGTACATTCTCCCGATGCTCGCGGTTCCCTATCACTGGGGAACGATCACCGGCTCGGTGTCCGATGCGGAGCGATTCGCCCGCCTGGCCGCCTGCAACAGCGAGGTCATGACGGCCGGGCAGATCCTTGCCTCCGACTCCTGGTCCAAGGACTTTTCGTTCCTCGCTCATTGGAAATTCGACGAGAAGCAGGGGGTGCTCGCCTCCGACAGCGTCGGCGATCATGACGGCGCCGTTTTCGGCGATCCGAGCTGGCAGCCGCTGGCCGGCCGGATCGACGGCGCGATTCTCCTCGACGGCGTCGACGACTGCATCACGACTCCCTTCGTCCTGAATGCTTCCGACACCGTGCTGAGCGTCTTCGCCTGGATCAAGGGCGGCGCTCCAGGCCAGACGATCCTCTCGCAGATCGACGGCTGCAGTTGGCTTGCAGCCGACGCTTCAACCGGCGCGCTGGCGACGCAACTGAAGTATTCCGGCCGCGGGGGCAAGGACCTCGCGTCATCGGCCGTCATCGTCGACGGCGACTGGCACCGCGTCGGTCTGACCTGGGACGGTTCGATGCGGACGCTCTACGTGGACGATGTCCAGGCCGCGCAGGATACGCAGGGCAATCTCGCCGGCGCGACGGACGGCCTCCGCATCGGGGCCGGTCCCAATGCGGAGCCTTCCACGTTTTGGTCCGGCTGGATCGACGACGTCCGGATTTATACGCGGGTCATCGAGCCGTGACGCATGCGGTCCGAAGAGACGCGTCCGTCGCCCGTCGCGACTGCCCGGCGCGAAGGCTGCCCCAATCTTAACCGGCTTTTAACTTGCCTCTGGATCGGCACGAGCTACAATTGCCCAAGAAGCATGTGCGACATGCAGAAGGAGACTCAGCCGCGGCACGGACGCGAAAACCGGTGACACCATTCAATCGGCACGTGCATATAGAGAAAGGAGACAGGCATGAAAAGACTCACATTGTTGTTTCTGATTGTCGCTCTCACGTCAGTGACGCAAGCGAGCATCCCCGAACCCAAAGGCATCTGGGAGTTCAACGCCCCGGACGCCACCGCCGCGACCGTCGGCGCGCCGCTGGAACTCGTGGGCACCGTCAAGGACGTCCCCGGCATCGCCGCCGGAGACGGCGCCATTCAGATCGGCGAGGGCAGCTACTACGTGTGCACCCACGGCATCGCCCCCAACGGCGGCGGGACCAAGGTGAACAAGTGGACCCTGCTCATCGACTTCAGCTATCCGCCCAGCAGCCGGTCCGATCCGCCCAGCGGATACAACGACCTGTTCCAGACCAATCCGACCAATGCCGACGACGCCGACTGGACCATTAATTCCTCCGGCGGAATCGGGATCGGCGCCGTCGGCTATACCAGCGCCCACGGCTACACCACCAACGGCGACACATGGTATCGCCTGATCGTCGTGGTCGACAACGGAACCCGGCATGACATCTACGTCGACGGCGTCGAGATCTTCAAGGGCACCCAGCAGGGGGTCGACGGCCGGTTCAGTCTCGCCGACACGATTCTGCTCTTCTGCGCCGGCAACAATCAGGACCGCGACGACGCCCCGATCAACGTCTCGACCGTAGCCTTTTGGGACACTCCGCTCACCGCCGATCAGATCGCGGCCGCGGGCCTCGCCGGGGACAGCTTCTTCCTTCGTAGGAACGCCTTCAATCCGACGCCGGCCGCCGGCGAGCAGGACGTCCTCCGCACGACCGATCTGGCGTGGG
>CALMMH010000225.1 GCA_937868145.1 uncultured Phycisphaerales bacterium | reverse complement strand
GCCAGACGGGCTACAAGAAGATCCAGGAGTATACCCGCTACCTGACCGTGTTTATCTGCATCATCCAGGCGGTGATGTACATGCAGATGATGACCGGCGGACGCGGCGATCACCATCTTATCTACGCGGGTTTCGAGCGGCAGGCGATCCTCTTCGGCGTCATCGCCATGACCGCTGGGACGGTTTTCCTTATGTGGCTCGGCGAGCAGATCGACGAGTACGGCATCGGGAACGGCATCAGCTTGATCATCATGGCCGGTATTGTCGCCCGCATGCCGGTGGTCATGTACCAGTTGTTTACGCAGATGAGCTTCCGGACGGATGCCGCGGCAGGGAACATCGGACCTGCCAAGCTCCTGTTCCTGGGCGTCGCGTTTGTGTGCGTCGTGGCCGGCGCGATTCTGATCACGCAGGCCCAGCGGCGTATCCCGATCCAGCAGGCCAAGCAGATGCGGGGCCGGCGGATGGTCGGCGGAGCCAGGCATTATCTTCCGTTGCGGGTCAACCACGGAGGCGTCATGCCGATCATCTTTGCCTCCAGCTTCATGATGTTCCCGCCGATTCTCGTCGACTACATCGCCAGGCTGTTCCCGGACTCGCTCGTGTTGAGCCATATCCGGACCGCCTTGGGACCGGGCTCATACACCTACAACGTCCTGTACATGGCGTTGATCTTCGTGTTCGCGTACTTCTGGGTCACCGTTCAGTTCCAGCCTCGCGAAATGGCAAAGAACCTGCGTGATTCCGGCAGCTTTATCCCGGGCCTGCGGCCGGGCCGCAGGACGGCCGAGTACCTCGAGACCGTCATGACGCGGATCACCTACTACGGGGCCGCGTTCTTGGCCGCCATCTCGATCATTCCGACGGTGATGGCCGGGGCATTGGGCATCCCGTGGACGGTGACCACGTTCCTCGGCGGTACGGGCCTGTTGATCGTCGTCAGCGTGTCGCTCGATCTGGTTCAGAAGATTGAAGCCAACCTGCTGATGCGAAGCTATGAAGGGTTTACGTCGTCCGGCAGGATCAAGGGAGCCTACGCATGAGAATCGTTCTCCTGGGTGCACCTGGAGCCGGCAAGGGAACGCATTGCAAACGCATTGCGGAACGGTATGGGCTCCTCCATCTGTCCAGCGGCGACATCTTGAGGCGTGAGCGGGCCGACGGGACCGGACTGGGCAAGAAGGCTCAGGGCTATATGGACAAGGGAGCCCTGGTGCCGGATGACCTGATTGTTGAAATGATGAGCCGGGCGATGAAGAATGCGTCGGCCGGGTTCGTTCTCGATGGGTTCCCCAGAACCGTCAACCAGGCGCAGGTCCTGGACAAGGCTCTGGAAGCCCAGGGCGTGAGCATCGACAAGGTGATGAACCTTCTGGTCGATGACCGCGTCGTCGTCGATCGCATCACGGGGCGGCGAAGCTGCCCTGCGTGTGGTGCGGTCTATCATGTGAAGAACATGCCGCCGAAGGCCGACGGGGTCTGCGACAAGGACGGAACCCGCCTGGTGCAGCGGCCGGACGACACCGAAGCGGTGGTCTGCAACCGCCTGGAAACCTACTACCGCCAAACCGAGCCGGTGGTGGGGTACTACAAGACCAGTCGGTCCGTGGACGACATCGACGCCGGCGGCGAAGCCGACGTGGTCGCCCAGGTGATCTTCCGGATGCTGGACCCGCTGGCGCGGAAGAAGAAATAGACCGCCGTCCGGCTTGAGCCGGAAGTCGGTCGAACATGAAGTTGGATAATGGCTATAACGCTTCGCAGCCTCAGAGAGATCGAGTTGATGTGCCAGGCGGGAGCGGTTGTAGCCGGCGTTCTTTCAGAACTACAGAGGATCGCAGCACCGGGTATGACGACGGCTCACCTGGACAGCGTCGCGCTGCAGATGACCGCCGAAGCGGGGGCCGAGGCCTTGTTCAAAGGCGTTCGGAGTCCCCAGGCGCGAAAGCCGTTTCCGGGAGCCATCTGCGCGTCGCTGAACGAAGAGGTGGTCCACGGGATCCCCTCGGAGACGACTTCGCTGAAAGAAGGCGATATCCTGAGCATCGACTTCGGCGTCCGACTGAACGGTTACTGCGGTGATTCCGCGTTGACCGTCGCGATCGGGCGGATCTCCGAAGCGAATCAGCGGCTGATGGATGCGACCCGGGAGGCGCTGGAGATCGCGATCTCGATGGCCCGACCGGGTGTGAAGTGGAGCCAGATCGCCGCGAAGATGCAGAAGCATGCGGAGTCCGCCGGATTTTCGGTAGTGCGGGATTTCGTTGGGCACGGCATCGGAACACGGATGCATGAGGATCCCAAGGTTCCGAACTTCGTCAGTCGGGACCTGCTCGATGATGACATCCTGCTGACGGAGGGCATGGTGCTTGCGGTCGAGCCGATGATCAACGCCGGCGGCTACGGCGTCCGGACGTTGGGAAATGGCTGGACTGTTGTGACAAAAGATGGTAAATGTTCAGCTCACTTTGAGCATACGATAGCCATCGTGAAGGGTGGCTGTCGGGTTCTGACGAAAGAACG
This sequence comes from uncultured Phycisphaerales bacterium, assembly GCA_937868145.1. Lineage (GTDB taxonomy): Bacteria > Planctomycetota > Phycisphaerae > Sedimentisphaerales > Anaerobacaceae > PLanc-01. The sequence goes on along the minus strand of CALMMH010000225.1, from coordinate 2,563 downwards.
GTAGTGTTGATGGCGAAAAAAGACTCGATACGGCTGCAGGCAAAGGTGATTGAAGCCTTGCCGAACGCCATGTTCAGAGTGGAATTGGAGAACGGGCATAAGGTCCTCGCCCACGTCTCCGGGAAGATGCGGATGAATTTCATTCGCATTCTGGCCGGGGATTTGGTGACGGTCGAAATGTCGCCGTATGACCTGACCCGCGGACGCATCGTATTGCGGCATTGACATCTGGCCCGACCGGAGATGAGAATCCCCGGGGGGCCTTCTGAGTGTGGAAACGACTATGAAGGTAAGAAGCTCAGTCAAACGAATTTGTGAAAACTGCAAGATCGTTCGTCGCAAGGGCGTCGTGCGGATCATCTGCTCGAACCCCCGGCACAAACAGCGCCAAGGCTGATCGCCTGCGTGATCGACGAACGAATCGAGTCTGAAAGGTTACAGAGAGGACGCTTATTTTATGCCGCGTATAGTTGGTGTTGATATTCCGGACAACAAGACGATCTGGATCTCGCTGACGTACATCCCGGGAATCGGCCGGCACACGTCGGAACTGATTCTCAAGGAAGCTCAGATCGAGCAGATGACCAAGGCGAACAAGCTCAGTGAAGACGAGCTCAGCCGGATCACGCAGATCATCGACCGCAATTACGTTGTCGGGGGCCAGCTTCGACGGCAGGTCGCCCAGAACATCGCGCGTCTTCGCGACATTGCGTGCTACCGTGGAATTCGGCACCGGAGAGGGTTGCCGGTCCGCGGACAACACACCCAGAGCAACGCACGCACCCGAAAGGGGCCGCGGAAGACCGTCGCCGGAAAGAAGGGCGTGAAGGAAGCTCGCGGGTAACGAACGCAGGGCTGTGCTGGAAAAACAGGAATCGTTCATCTGGAAGACGCTGATCACCAGAGCACGAGGACAAAGAGAACCAAATGGCAAAAAGCGCAAAACGAAAAATAAGAAAGAATGTGGTTCGCGCGATCGTCCACGTCAAGGCGACGTTCAACAACACGCTGATTACGATCACGGACATGGACGGCGCGGCGATTTGCTCGAGTTCGGCGGGGTGCGTGGGCTTCAAGGGCTCGCGCAAGAGCACCCCGTTTGCCGCTCAGCAGGCGGCCCAGAACTGTGCCAACACGGCCATGCGAAATGGCGTGCGGGAAGTGGAGATTCGAGTCAAGGGGCCCGGCGCCGGGCGGGAATCTGCGATCTCCGCGCTTCAAGCGGCGGGGCTGCGGATCGCTTCCATCGAGGATGTGACGCCGCTGCCGCACAATGGGTGCCGACCGCCGAAGCGTAGACGTGTTTAGGACTCCAGGAAGGTCTGAGGAGATCGATTAGTATGGGACGTTATGTAGGTCCATCCTGCAGGATTTGCCGCCGCGAAGGAATGAAGTTGTTCCTGAAGGGCTCGAAGTGTGAAACAGCCAAGTGTCAGGTCGAGCGAAGGCAGCGTAGTTTGGCTCCCGGTATGCACGGCTGGCGCAAAGGGCGTCTGAGCGAATACGGCGTCCGGCTGCGTGAGAAGCAGAAGATCAAGAGATATTACGGCGTCTACGAGCAGCAGTTTATGCGGCTGTTCCACGAGGCCGCCCGGCTTCCGGGCAACACGGGGCAGAACCTGCTTCAGTTGCTCGAGAGACGTCTGGACAACGTCGTTTACAAGCTGAACTTCGCAGCCTCTCGCAAGGCGGCCAGGCAGCTGATCACACACGGTCACGTCCATATCAACGGACGGAAGGTCGACATTCCCGACTACATTATCAAGATCGGGGATAAGCTTACGCTCAAGGATTCTGAGAAGAGCCTCAAGCGAGTGAAAGAGCAGCTTGAGAGCAATCCGAATTTCACCACCCAGGGCTGGTTGCAACTGGATCGTGAGAAGCCGGCGGCGACGGTGGTCGCCCTGCCCACGAGGCCGGACATCCAGATCCCCATCGAAGAGCAGCTGGTGGTCGAGTTCTGTTCGAGGTAACGTTGGGCTTGGGAATCGAAATGCGGAATTACAGCATGCAAACGGCGGGCGGGGAGAGTTCTGCATTCGGCTGTGTGCTTAGGGATGGATCTTCAGATCGGAGGCCTGTATGCGAGTGACCTGGCGCGGTTTAGAGTTGCCGACTCGTGTGGAGAAAGACGCTGGCGTATCGACAGACCGATACGGCCGGTTTTATATTGAGCCGTTCGAGCGGGGCTTTGGCACCACGGTGGGCAACAGTCTGCGACGCGTGCTGCTGTCCTCGCTGGAAGGAAGTGCCGTTACCTCGATCAAGATCGCCGGCGTGGAGCATGAGTTCACGTCGGTGCGAGGTGTGACGGAAGACGCCACGGACATCGTCCTGAACGTCAAGAGCCTGGTGATTCGGTTGACGGGCACCGGCCCGAAGGTCATGAAGGTCACGGCGAACAAGGCCGGCGTGGTGACCGCCGCCCAGATCGTCGCCGACCCTGCGATCGAAGTGATCAGCAAAGATGTCGTTCTGGCGACCTTGACCGAGGACGTCAACTTCGAGATGGAAATGGTCGTCGAGAACGGGCGCGGATATGTGCCCGTGGCCGACCGGATCT
>CALMMH010000224.1 GCA_937868145.1 uncultured Phycisphaerales bacterium | reverse complement strand
GGGAGCGTTTCGCTCCCATACCATGCTGGAGGCCCAAAGCGGTAAACTCCGCAAGGCAGGTCCGCTTCGGGCCTGTATTTGCATCGTTCGCGGGATGGGGACGGTCCTTTCGCCACGCGTTTGTCCCTCTTTACGCGACCTTTCACTATCCGTCGGGCCGCCAGGGTATCTGGGCACACCGTGCACCCGGCAACCGTCGTTTTCCCGCAATTTCCTTGACTTGGCGGGCGTCTTTTCCTACAGTAGACAGAGCGGATCACGCGGTAGGATTTTGGCGCGGACCATACTCTGAGATAGGTATGTGTCGTCAGTTGGGAAACACGCGGAGGAAAAGCCATGAAGCGACAGCTATTGCTGTTGGCGTTGGCGTGCGGTTGGTGCGCCTCGGCGGGGGCCCAGGAGCCTGTCCGATTCGAGGACACCACTCTGCGGGCCATCGTGGAGGAGGTTCTGTGGGTTGAGGACCCCACGCCGTCGGATATGCTGGAGTTCACCTATCTCGAAGCCGACAGCCGGGGTATCCAGAGCCTCGTGGGACTGGAGCACGCCAAGAACCTGCTCACCCTGCGTCTGAGCGACAACCAATACATCACGGACGTCACGCCGCTGGCCGGCCTGACCAACCTCCGCACGCTGATCCTCAACCAGAACCGGATCGCCGACGTCAGCCCGCTGGCCGGACTGGTCAACCTCCAGGAACTGGACATCCACCACAACGAGATCCGGGACGTCTCCCCCCTGGCGGGCATGACCAAGCTTTGGCGGCTCGCCCTTCGCGAGAACCCGATTCGCGACATCTCCCCCCTGGCCGGGCTCGTCGACATCAGGAGCCTGGTCCTCAGTTGCACGGAAGTCAACGACATCTCCCCCCTGCTCTCCATGCGGTCCCTGGAGCACCTGGACCTGCGGGAGTGCCCGCTGGATCGCGCCGCATACGACACGTACATCCCGCAAATCCTGGCGAACAACCCCGGCGTCGAGATTCGCTACGACCCGCTGAAAGAGTACACCATCGAGATCGCCTCCGCCGCCGGCGGGACCGTCACCTATCCCGGCGAGGGAACGTTCGCCTTCGAAACCGGCCGGATCATCCTGCTGATCGCCAAGCCAAACCCCGGCTGCGTGTTCCGCAACTGGTCCGGGACCTTCACCGGCACGGAGAACCCCACCTCGCTGACCGTCGCTGCGAACCACTCGATCCAGGCGAACTTCCTCGACCTGTCGAACACGCTGTTCGCCGACGACACGAGCCCGAACGATCCCGGCCCGGGGGACGCCGCGATGAGCGACTCCTTTGAAGACGGAACGGCCGACCATCCGTTCGACACGATTCAGGAGGCCCTCGACGCGGCGGGCGAAGGCATGTCCGTCTTCGTCCGGCCCGGCGTCTATCGCGAGAACATCGATTTTCTCGGCAAGAGCATTCAACTCGTAGGCACCAACCCGGATCAGCCGGACGCGCAGGCATTCCCCAGAATCGAAGGAGCCGCATTCGGCCCGATCGTGAGTTTCACCCAAGGCGAAGGCCCCGACAGTGAATTGATCGGATTCGTCCTGTCGCGGGGCGTAGGCGAGTTGGCCGGCGCGATCTTCTGCGACGCGAGCAGCCCGACTATCCGCAACTGCCTGATCGTCGGCAATCGCGCGACCCACGCCAACGGCGCCGCCGTATACTGTCGGGACAGCCAAGCGACATTCGCCAACTGCACGGTCGCCGACAACCTCGCCGGCGGCAACGGAGCCGCGGTGAAACTGGTCGGCGGCAGGATCACCCTGAGCAGCTCGATCCTCTGGAACAACAGCCCGGCCGAGATCCTCATGACCGGCGTCGGCAACCCCTGGATCGAGTTCTGCGACATCGCGGGCGGATGGCCGGGCAATCTGAACATCGACGTGGATCCGCTATTCGTCGCGGCGGGCTACTGGGCCGACCCCGAGACCCTGGAGAAAGCCGCCAATCCGCGCGACGCCGACACCATCTGGATCGACGGCGACTACCATCTGAAGTCCAAGGCGGGACGCCGCAACGAGAACGCAACCGACTGGTGCTGCGACAACGTCACCAGTCCCTGTATTGATGCCGGCGACCTGTGGGCCGAAGTGGGCGACGAACCCTCGCCGAACGGGGATGTCGTCAATCAAGGCGTCTACGGCGGCACCACGCAGGCGAGCAAATCCACGCGGAATTGACCGGTGCTCTTCGTAGGGGCGGGTTTCAAACCCGCCCCTACGGGCCCGATTCGAATGATTCGGTTAAACCACGCCGCACAGATGCGGCCAGGCGGCCAGCAGGTGGTCGGGATTCTCGGCCTGGATCTTGTCGAGATGTTTGACGGCCTGGCCGCCGGTCTTGACGACGGCCGAGACGACGCCGGCTCTCCTGGCCTGGCGGACGTCGTGGTCCGTATCGCCGATGTAGATGGTCCGGTTGGGGGCGACGCCGAACTCCTCGACCAGCGAGACGATGCCCAAAGCGCGGGAGTTGCCCGACTCCGTCGGGTACATCATCGAGGACCGCACGACGTCCCAGTCGCGAAAGGTCATCGACGACAGGATGCTCTCGATGGCCTCCAGCCGCAGGCCGCTCAGGACAGCCAAGCGGACGCCGCGATCCTTCAACTCTCTCAGGGCCCCTTCCACGCCGTCGAAGGGCGAGATCTGGTCGACCACCTCGTACGGAAACAGCTTCCAGAACCCTTCGTGGCATTCATCGGTCCGGTCCCGATGCTGCTGGGGCAGATACGCCCGGACGTACTCCCAGATGCTGGTCCCGAAGACGTCGTACACCGGGTCGGCGTTCCCCTCGGGAATGCCCAGTTCCTGCGCCGCCCGCCGCACGGCGGCCATAATCGCTCCATCGGTCTTGACGAGCGTTCCGCCCAGATCCGTTACGATCAGATCGATTCTTCGGTTGTTGCCCAACTTCTGTACAGATGCCTTCGATTTCATACAACTCCCAAGGACGCTGTGCGTCATGCCGTCAAACCGTGATCCACACAGGTCCTTCTTCGACTTGATGGATGGAAGCCAGTGCGGTGAATGAAACCCGGCCCACGATAGCACAGAGGAGCAGTCCACGCAAGCCGTGCCTCACGGGAGCTTCTCTTCGATTTTAAAAACCTTGAAGCCGGACCTCTGATAGTTGTTCAGGGCGTTGGGGTGGTCGTGGGTGCAGGTGTGGAGCCAGACCCGCCTGGCGCCCCAGGCGAAGGCGCCTTCCACCGCCCGATCCAGCAGCGGTCCGCCGAGACCTTGGCCGACGAATTCGGGCGTCAGGCCGAAGATCCGGATCTCCACGCTCTCGTCGTCGGTGCGTTGGAGCTCGTAGTACCCTGCGATGGAGCCCTCGCGATACGCGACGAAGGTCCGAAGGTTGTCCGCAGCCGCGTAGTCCCGCCACTGCTGTTCCGGCCAGACGAGCCGATCCACCCATTTCCAGTCACGTCCGACGTACTGGTAGAGAAAGAGGTTGAATCGCGGCTGCTTGACGACGCACTCGCGGATGTCCAGGCCGGTCCCCTGGCGGGCCCTGCGGACCCACTGATCCTTCGACGCAATCTCCAGGAACGTGATTCGCACCAACTCAGTCGTTCTCCGACGGTTTGCCGGCCCCGACGGCGGCTACGATTGCCCCGGGCAGGGTCCGGACGGTCCAACATGGTAGTGCTTCGCTGAAACCGACTCAAGGCGAAATCCCAGCGAGAAATCGTAGATCCCGCTTTTGCCCGCCGGATGAATCGGTATAATCTGCGTCACAGCGCCGGACAGAAGAATGAAGACTCGGATCAGGAGACTGCATCATGTGGACAAGAGCGGTCGTCGTCGCGATGGTGGTCACGTCGGTTGTCGGCATCGGTTGCGCCGGGCAGTCGGCCAAGCCCTCGACCGTCGAGGCCCAGGCCTTGGTGGTGCGAGGGAACAACGGTCTGGCCGTGGCGTTGTACCATCAGCTTCAAAACGCCCCGAGCAACCTGTTCTTCTCGCCGTACAGTGTCTCCACCGCCCTGGCGATGGCGTACGCGGGGGCCGAAGACGCGACCCAGGAACAGATGGCGCAAACCCTCCGTTATCCGACCTCGGCGCAGGCTCTGCAGAAGCTCGGCCTGACGCAGGAGCCGCTCACTCAGGAGCAGTTCGACAAAGCCTTCGGGCAGGTCATCAAAGACCTCAACGCCCAGAACGGGCGGAACCGGAACGAGCTTCGCGTCGCAAACGCCCTGTGGGGCCAGATGGACTATGAGTTCGCCAAGGCGTTTGTCTCCACCGTGGGAAAACGGTACAACGGCAACTTCCAGGAAGTGGACTTCATTACCGGGTTGGAAGAGGTTTACCTGGTAATCAACGTCTGGGTGGAAAAGCAAACCAACGGCAAAATCAAGAATCTGATCGAGAAAGGGATGCTGACCCCCCTGACCCGTCTGGTGCTGACCAACGCCATCTACTTCAAAGGCAAGTGGGCCAGCCCGTTCCAGGCGGAGTTGACCCAGGAGGAGCCGTTCACCCTGGTTGGCGGCGGCAAGGTCCAGGTCTACATGATGAACCGGCAGGACAAGTTCGGCTATGCCCAAACCGACGTCATGCAGATGCTCGAACTGCCCTACGCAGGCGACAAGCTTTCGATGGTGATTCTGCTGCCA
>CALMMH010000223.1 GCA_937868145.1 uncultured Phycisphaerales bacterium | reverse complement strand
CTTGACGTGCTCCTCGATGAAGGGGTCCAGCTCCTCCACGACGACGAGCTTCTTGACGCTCTTGGCGAACTGGCGGATCCTGTCGTCGCAGAACGGGTAACTCATCCCGAGCTTCAAATATGAGGCGTCGGGGTAATTCTCTTTCAGATACTGGTAGCTGACGCCTGACGTGACGAACCCAATCTTGCCATTGCCCTTCTCGATCCGATTGAGGCGGGTCCGCTCGGCAACGGCCTTGAGCTTCTCGAGCCGTTTCTCGACGAGGATATGCCGCTGGTAGGCGTGTCCCGGAACCATGACGTATTTGGCGGCGTTCCTCTCGAAAACCGGCCGCTCCGGGACCTTCCGCTCCCCGACCGTCACGTTCTCTTTCGTGTGGGAAATCCGCGTGGTCATCCTCAGGATCACGGGCGTGTCGAACCGCTCGCTCATGGCGAAGGCCTCTTTCACGAATTCCTTCGCCTCGGCGGGACTGGCCGGTTCGAGCATGGGCATCTTCGAGTAGAGGGCCACCCAGCGCGTGTCCTGCTCGTTCTGGGAGGAGTGCATGCCAGGGTCATCACAGACCACGATGACAAAGCCCGCGAGGACGCCGGTGTAGGAGGCCGTCATGAGCGGGTCCATCGCGACGTTGAGCCCGACGTGCTTGCAGGCGAACAGGCTGCGGGCCCCGCCGATCGCGGCGCCCAGGGCCACCTCGAAAGCCACCTTTTCGTTGACCGACCACTGCGTGTCGACGTCGGGGAATCCCGACAGAACCTCGAGGATGTCGGTGGACGGGGTTCCCGGGTACGCGCACGCCACGCTCAGGCCGGCCTCGTAGGCTCCCTGAGCCAACGCTTCATTTCCGGAAAGCAACGCTTGATTGAGTGTATTCTTCTTAGCCATAGTCGTTTGATTATAAGGCGATTCGCCGGTGGATTCAAGGAAAACCCACCGGCGAATCGCTGGCTGTCACAGACTTGTGCGAGACGGATGTCTCAGAAGACGTACTCGACGTTGAACCGCAGCCAGAAGGCTTCATCGTTGGTGGTCTTCTCGTAGTAGTTGCCCGGGAAGAAATACTCGCCCGTCATGTGCCCGTACAACTGGCTGTTGAACTTGAACTTGGCCCATGCGGTGACCAGGCTGCCGCGGAACTTGTGGTCGTCCGAAATGTCGTACTTCGACGAGCTTCCGGTCTCGTCCGCCCACAACGCGTGATAGTCCGCCGTCAACGTCCACTGCTTGTTCAGGTCGAACTTGTGTCCGATGTTGAGCCGGTGGAGGTTCGTCAGCTCCGCGGGCGTCGTCTCATACGAGGACGTGTAGATCAACATCTCGCTCCATCGCGGCCACTCGCCCCAGAGCAGATCGAACTGCTCGTTGTCGCCCGTGTCCGGATCGTCGCCGGAGGCGTACTCGTACGTGACATGGGTGGTATTGGCGTGCGTGTCGTTGAACAGGTACTCCAGGGTCGCCATCGCGCCGTAGGCTTCCAGGTCGTGCATTTCGCCTTCGCTCAGGTCCGACGTTCCGTCGGCCTTTTCGCCCGTCTGGATGGCGCCTTCCGCCCGGTACTTCCAGTTCTCGCCCTGCGTGCCGGACACCGCGCCGCCAAAAGTGAAGATCTCGGCCTTTCGGCTCCACACATTCGGCATGTTCGTGACCGGGCCGTCGATCGGATTGTCGTTCTTGTAGATGAAGAAGCCCTCGAGTTGCGTCGGCTGGAGAGACGTGTTCGTGATGTACAGAATCGCCCCGTTCTCATCCTGCTCGGTGACGGCCTTCTCCTGATCGTTGATCGGATTCAGAAAGCGATTCGACTCCGCGGACTGATCGACGTAGATCAAGTCCACCTTGCTGCTGGCCGAGGTCCAATCGTACGTCGCCCTCGCGGCGTCGAAGTAGAGAGTCCGCGATCCATCCAGCGGGGTGCCGTCCATGACCAACCAGCCGATCCCCTCTCTGATGTCCTGACGACCGATGGTTGCCGTCAACGGCATGCCGCCAACGTTCTTCCAGTTGACATTGAACCAGTCGAACAGGGCCTCATCCGGGTTGAAGTTGACGTCCTGACTGCGGGGCTCATCCCACGTTCGGAACTCCCAGGCGAGACGGGTGTTGAAGGTGACGTCGTCGTTGAGAGTCCACTTCGTCCACCACCGCGCGCGATACCGCTCGTACTCACGCTCATGGTCGATGTTGCTGTCGTTCAGGGTCATGAAGTTCTCGCCGTACTCGACGCGGAACCGGGCGTCCAAGCCCATGCTCAACCAGGGCGTTGGATTGTGGAACGCCTTCCACGCGTCCGGCCAGAACAGCTCGGTATGTTCCGGAGCCGCCGGCGTGGTCGGAGCCGGAGCTGTAGCCGCCGGCGCGGGCGCCGCAGCGGTTGTGGTTGCCTCTTTTGTCGCAGCGCTGGCCCCCGCGGCAGCATAAACACAGGACCCGGCAATCGCCGTCAACGCTACCCCCCACAGTCCGGTCATCCACACTCGATGCCTCATTGCTTTCTCCTTAAGCCTCCCGGGAAAACTGGATGTCATCGGCCGAGACAAGTCAACTACGGTTCACACGTTCGATCACGATCCCGGCCTCACGCGCATCGTGACAACGCTTTGATTGCGGAACCACTGCCGGAACACGACATGGAGATCGGCGTCACTCCAACGGCAATACCGGCCACCAACCCTGTTGATCGGATTATTTTGCCGCAAACCAGTAGAGAAATAAAGAATCTTCTCGGACAATCCTGTAAAATTTGTCTAATCCCGAGACATTTGAAGGGAATCGCCCTCTACTGAAATAACGGCCCGTATTATGGGACACCCCGGACGAGACTCCGGATCGCAACATCAATCATTTTTAACACTCAGGTGTTAACCAGAAGTCAGGACATCCTCGGCAATGCAGCGAATGGGGTCGGAAAGGGAGAAACCGCCACGAGAAAGGAGGCGAAGCAATTGGGGAAAAAAAGAGCGAAGACGCGGTCCATCCGCTCACTGCGTCTTCGCCAATCCCACAGGCCACCTTAGGAAGGGATCCGTTCGCATAGGTAAAGGCGGTTCTCGTGGGCCCGATGTAGATGAAAAAAGAGGAATGAATCTCATTTTTTCCATGTCGGCTGTCACTTGAATATTCGGCCTTCCTGTGCGTCTATATCCATAGTTTGCTGCTTGGGGGCGTAGAAAGCACATGCGCAATCATGAAACCTGTGCCGGCAAACCGAAATAAAGAATGTAATTGGATGAATGATCGAATCCGGAGTCTGTAAAATGGACTGTCCTGCGTGCCAAAAGGCGATGATTACTCTGGAACTGGCCGACGTGGAAATCGACCACTGCGTCTGCTGCGGCGGAATCTGGCTGGATAGCGGCGAGCTGGAACTGCTTATGAACGCGCCCGAGAAGGTCAAACAGCTCCTCAGCTCATTTTGCGAGGATACTACGGCGGCCGAACAGACCCGCAAGTGCCCCATTTGTCACAAACGAATGACCAAAGTCCTCGTGGGACAGTCGAATCCCCCCCTGCGAATCGATCAATGCCGGCGAGACCATGGGCTGTGGTTCGATCGCGGAGAGCTGGAGGACATCCTGCGGCGGGGCCAACTGGACCCCGAAAGCCGAATCTTGCGGCTCTTGGCCGACATGTTCGGCAAGCAGTTTGGCAACACCACCATGGAGCTACAATCGTGATAATCACTACAGGCGTTACATTATGCCTATTTTTAGTATCGTCCGCCGCATCTCCAGCCACGTTGCCGCTCACCGACGTCTTCGTCAACGGCCGGGACGGCTATCATACATACCGGATCCCGGCCCTGATTACAGCCAAAGACGGTGCCCTTCTGGCTTTCTGCGAAGGACGCAGAAAAACCCAGTCCGATGCAGGGGATATCGATCTGCTCGTCAAACGCTCGATCGATGGTGGTAAGACCTGGGGGCCACAGGAGGTGGTCTGGGACGACGGAGAGAACACCTGCGGAAACCCCTGCCCTGTGGTGGACCAGTCGACCGGCATCATTTGGCTGCCCTTGACCTGGAATCAGGGAAAGGACTCCGAGGACCAGATCAAGCGAAACACCGGCAGAGACACCCGGCGGGTCTTCATCTCCCAGAGCACCGACAACGGCCGGACATGGGCCAAGCCCCAGGAGATCACCGCTGAGGTCAAACGCACTGAATGGCGGTGGTACGCCACCGGGCCCGGCGTCGGCATTCAACTAACTCGGGGCCCCTGGAAGGGCCGGTTGCTGATCCCCTGCGACCACAGTCTCGTCCAACCCGGCGATCCGGACGGCTACGGCTCTCACGTTATCTACAGCGACGATCACGGCCGAACGTGGCAGTTGGGAGGCGAGATCCACCCGGCGGTCAACGAATGCCAAGTGGTCGAGTTGAACGACGGCACACTCTTGATCAACATGCGAAACTACGATCGGTCGCAAACCACCAGGGCCCTGGCCACCAGCGCCGACGGCGGACTCACCTGGTCGTCCATCCGGCATGATCCGACCTTGGTCGAGCCGGTCTGCCAGGCAAGTCTCTTGCGATACACGACGAAACCGCCGAAAGACAAGGATCGTCTGGTCTTCTCGAATCCCGGCCGCGGCGAGATCGGAAAACGGCAGGACATGACCGTCCGGATGAGTGA
>CALMMH010000222.1 GCA_937868145.1 uncultured Phycisphaerales bacterium | reverse complement strand
AAGTCCATCATCGTCGGCCTGCCCGACGCGGCGGTCAAAGAGAGCGTCGAACGCGTCCACAGCGCGATCGTCAACTGCGGATATCGATACCCCAAAACCAAATCCCTGATCAACCTGGCTCCCGCGGATGTCAAGAAGGCAGGACCTGCGTTCGATCTGCCGATCGCCCTGGGCATGCTCGTGGGCGAGGGGGTGCTGTCGGGACCTCCGCTCAAGGAATTCGTGATTGTCGGAGAGCTTGCCTTGGACGGGCGGGTTCGGCCGGTCAACGGCGTGCTCAGCATGGCCATGACCGCGGCGGCCAACGGGTTCTCCCGGATGATTGTGCCCCTGGAGAACGCCCGGGAAGCGGCGGTCGTGCAGGAACTTGAGGTCTACGGGATCGGGTCGCTGTCACAGGCAGTGGAGTTTCTTGCGGGCCGGCTCCTGCTCGAAACGACGGTCACCAGCATCGAGGATCTGTTCGCGGTGGCGTCGCACTACGACGTCGATTTTGGCGACGTGAAAGGGCAGGAGAGCGTCAAACGGGCCCTGACGATCGCGGCGGCCGGCGCACACAACATTATGATGATCGGCCCGCCGGGCGCGGGCAAGACGATGTTGGCCCAACGGCTCGCGACGATCCTGCCGGCCTTGAGCCTGGAGGAATCGCTCCAGACCACGCAGATCTATTCCGCGGTAGGGCTCCTCAAGAAGGACCAGGCGTTGCTGGCGACCCGTCCGGTGCGGGCTCCGCACCATTCGGCCAGCGGTCCCGCACTGATCGGCGGGGGCTCGTCGCCGCGGCCGGGCGAGTTGTCCCTGGCGCACTATGGAATCCTCTTCCTGGACGAGTTCGTCGAATTCCCCCGGCACGTGCTCGAAATGGTCCGCCAGCCGCTCGAAGACGGCTTCGTGATCGTTTCCCGGGCCAAGAAGACGATCCAGTTCCCGTCGCAGTTCATGCTCGTGGCCGCGATGAATCCGTGCCCTTGCGGCTATTTCGGCAGCAATCTGCGGGCCTGCAAGTGCTCGCCGGGCCAGATCGCCCGCTACATGGCCAAGGTCTCGGGGCCCCTGGTGGACCGGATCGACATCCACATCGACGTGCCGGCCGTGGCGTTCAGCAAGCTGCGGTCCAGAGCCCGTCAGATCGATTCCGAAAGCCTGCGGGCAAGCGTCATGGCCGCCCGGGAGGTGCAGCATCGTCGGTTCAGCGACGGCAAGGCTCTCACCAACGCCCATATGAACCACCAGCAACTGGAGCGGTTCTGCCGGATTGACGCCACGGGCGAGATGATGCTGAAGGAAGCGATGATGGAACTGGGGCTCAGCGCCCGGGCGCACGACAAGATCTGCAAGGTGGCCCGCACGATTGCCGATCTGGAGGGGAACGAGGACATCCGCAGCGAGCATGTGGCCGAGGCGATTGGTTATCGGAAGTTGGATCGGAAGCTATAACCCGTTTTCGCAGAGGTGAATTGTGCCCTTTGCAGACGGAGAAATGGGGGAGGGATCGAATCGTCGAATCCATCGTGTTCTTTGAGGATTCAGCATGGGCAGTGCCGCCATTATGGGCCTGAGCGGCAGGGGGAAGAAAGTTCTCATTTTTGGTTAATGCACCCCAACAGCCTGCCGATAATACGCCTAACACGTGAGCCCAACAGCCATACAGAGGAGATAGATATGGGTATTCAGAACTGGTCCGAAGACATCATTCTCGTGGATTTGCCGGCCGAGCCCGATTTGGGCGAAGAGCTCAAGACGATTACGCAGATGGCCCGCGATCGCGGCGACTGCGAGGTCGTCGTCGATTTCTCCAAGGTCGACATCGTCACTTCTTCGAGCCTCTCCAAACTGCTGAGACTGAAGAAACTGATGAGCGATTGCGGCCATCGCCTGGTTTTCTGCAACGTCGCTCCTGCCACCAAGGGGATTTTCACCGTAACAGGTCTTGACGGAATCTTCGAAATCGTGGACGATAAGTTCATTGCCCTGGCCAGCCTGCAGATGGTTGGGTAGGGATCGGGCAGGATTGCCTTCCTGAGTTGAACAGCGTTTGCAGGCGGATCCAACGGGAGCCGCCTGCCGACGCGTTAGATCGATAAACGATAGGTGCCTTTAGCGGAGCGAATCACGAAGATCGCTTGGCGGAGCGGTGTTCGTGATCTGCTCGCGAGGCATTGGTAGATTGTTCCGGCGACGCGCGCCTGCGCAAGGTGCGCGTCCAATTGCGTACAGGGCCAATGGACACAGACGTTCTGCATCAGATCGAGCAGATTCTCGGACATCAATTCACCGACCAGGCCCTTCTGGCCAAAGCGTTCACGCACTCGTCCTCCGTCGACAATCGTCTGGAGAGCAATGAGCGGTTGGAGTTCCTGGGCGACGCGGTCCTTGCGATCGTGATCTGCCAGGCGCTGTTCGAGAAGTTCGTCAGTTACCCGGAAGGGGAATTGACGAAGATGAAAAGCATGCTGGTTTCCCGGGGCACGTGCGCCCATGTGGCGCGTCGACTCGGTCTGCCGCGGTATCTGGTGGTGGGCAAAGGCATGGCTTCGCACAAGTCGTTTCCCACCTCGCTGGGGGCCGGTCTGCTGGAGGCGGTGATCGCCGCCGTATACATCGACGGTGGCTTTGAGGGGGCACGAGACTTCATTCTTCGCAATTTCGCCTCGTTCCTCGACGAGATCGACTCGGAAGAAGCCCACGGCAACTACAAGTCCCTCCTGCAACAGCACGCGCAAGAGCAGTTCAACGCGCCCCCGATGTATGTGCTCCTGGATGAGAAGGGGCCCGACCACAACAAGTGCTTCGAATCCGAGGTGGTCATCGACCAACGGCACTTCCCCAGCGCCTGGGGCGCCAACAAGAAGGAGGCCGAACAGAAAGCGGCCTTCAACGCCTTGGCCGAGCTGGGAGTTGTGCAGAAACCCGTCGCGCAGGAAACGAGCTGAAAAAACCGTCCCCGAGCAAGACTCGGGGAATGCGATGCGACGCGGGCCATGAGACGGCGTCGGAGTGTGCGTTAGAAGGTTGAGCTATCCAACAGCGCCGGCAACTGCCCTGTGACGATCCACGCAACGCCGTAGAGGATCAACGCGGCCGCCACGATGAACACGAGGATCGATCCGAACAAGGCCGCAGTCTCCCGGGTGAAGGACCACAACCGCATGCTGCCGACCTTGGTCGTTTTGTAGACGATGGCGATCGTCGCCACCAGCGGAAGCAGCCAGAGGATCGAGGCCGGATCGGTGCTGATCCTCATCGGAGTCGTGAAACTGCCCAGCAGGGAGATCAACAGGGTCGTCATGTCAGGCTCTCACTCCCTCCAGGGATCGCTGATGGGCCACATAGATGGCGTTGACGATGCACAGGAGATTCAACAGGCCCGCCACGCTCGTGTAGATCTGCCCGATCTCGTTGGCCCGGCCAAAGACCAGATACGGGGCTATCTCGGGCTTCTCGCCTTCAGTCAGGGCCTTTTGGGCCTCGTACTGAACGCCGGCGACGTGCGAGCCCAGGATCATCACGACCGGCGAGTTCATCACCTGCGCCGCGTACCAGGGCTTGGCGTTGATCGAGTCGATCACGCCGATGGAGCCGACGTACAGCCCCATCAGAAACGTCAGGGCGACCATCACGAGAATGACGACGGCACGCCTCTTTTCGTTGAGGACATAGTGCCCGCCCCCCGGCACAAGCCACGCGGCAGCCCCGACCACCGTCAGGTACAACGCGTGATTCTCCTTCCATGACTGTCCCATTACGACGCGTCCTTCGGCTCCTTCGCGGTCTTGTCCTGGGTCGGCTCCTCGGCCGGTTTGGCCCACCGGAAGTTCATGCGTTTGAGGATGTTCTCGGGGTTCAGGTGCACCGCCGCCAGGTTCTGGGCCTGGCCGTACTCCTCGCGGCCGATCACCATGCCCTTCATCTTTTGGAACTGTTCCTGGTAGAGCGGCTGCAGCTTCAGATCCTTGATGACATAATAGCTGAGGCCGGGCTTGAACTCCAGGACCTGGGCCTTCGAAGCGGCGTTCGGATCGGCCGGAACGAGCGAGAAGAGACGATTGGCGAACTCGCTTTCGGTCCTGGCCTCGGCCATGTAGATCTTGCCTGCCGGGTTGTTGGACAACTGCGTCGCGAGCACTTCGAGATCCCCCTTGGAGATTCGCTGCACGCTCCTGCGACGATCGCTCTTGAACGCATTCGGGTCGTTCGGATCGGCCTTGTGGAGCTTGTTGAACTGGCTTACGGCCGCATCCCATCCGTTCTGGGTCGCCAGGGCGGCGAACTCCGCGGCCTTGGCGCCGGTGGTCTCCCAGGCGGCCAGTTCGCGAAGATCCTTGACGACCTGCTCCTTGACGAAGAAGGTCTTGTCCTGCTGGCCGGCGTCGCCGAGGGTCAGCGTTCGCGTGCTGTAGGCGACGTCGAGGTTGGCCGGAGCCGTATCGGGCTGCGCGTCGACGACGCGGGCGATGAGCATGATCTGAGAGGACACGTCGGAAGCCGTCGCCGAGGCAGGGTCCTTCGCGGGTCCGACGCTGGAATACAGCGTGGCCGGAGAGAACGACTGCAGGATGGCGGCGTCGTCTCCGAAAGTCTTCAGAGAGAACAGGACCATGCTCAGGGGAACCGGATTCGTTCCGTAGTTCACCAGCGCCATGCGTCGGAGATACCGGTCGTTGCGGATGTCCACGGCGCTGAGCAGGCCGGTCGTGCCGTTGTGCACGGGGAGACTGTACTTGGCGCTGAGATCCTGGGCGATCTTGGCGTAGCTGCCGGCCTTCGCCTGAAGCTGCTGGATCGTCGGCTCGTTGCCGTCCGCGGTCGCCCTGGGCAACTCGGCGTCGGCCAGATTTCGGACCTCCTGGAGGATCTGCTCGGCCTTCGTCGTGATTCGCTGTCGCCTCAACTGGCTCATGATCTCGTCTGCGACTTCGACGAAGCTCCTGACCTTGTCGATCTCCGGCGAGTTCGGGTCGTTCGGATCGGAGGGCACTTTCTGGGTGAACTGCCGTGCGCGGTTCTGCTGATAGTACTGCTCGACGTCCTCATCGGTCGGCGGCTTGATGATGGCGGCCACATCCGAGAGTTTCACGACGATGTATTCGAACTGCACGCGGTTGGGCAGCCGGTATCCGAACCCGAAGGGATTGCCCTCGGACACATCGCCCGGGATGTTCGCTTTGTACGGGTCGAACTGCCGGGTCAACGCCTCTGCGGCGGGCGTCTGCTGCTTGTCGGCAAACGCGGAGGCCTCCAACTGGACGTACTCGGCGTCCAAAGACGACGCATCATTGCTGGCCATGTGGCGGACCTGCGAGGTGGTCACGTTCTCCATCGAGGAGATGACCTGGGCATATTGCAGGACCGCGATCAGCTTGGCATAGGTGTTGAGGATGTCTTCCTCCGGCATGCCATAGCGGCTGATCCAACCCTGCATCAT
>CALMMH010000221.1 GCA_937868145.1 uncultured Phycisphaerales bacterium | reverse complement strand
GCAGAGCAGGCTGCGGTGGATGCGACTGGAGTCGGTGGGGAGTAGCTCCTGCGGGAAACCCGATCTCAACAACTTGGGACGAACCGAACGAGTTCGGCCGTGCCACCCTGCTCATCAGAGTAAGGTGGAAGGAGCACTATAGGCCGTCGGGTTTGGCGACTTCGCGGAACGGCACCTCGACCTCTTTGCTGTCCACGAGAACCACGATCGTCCCACGGCTCTTGCGAATCCGCTCGACGATTCCATCCCGCCGGAATGGAACCACGAAGACGCCGTCGCCCCTTCGCAGGCCGGCGATGAAATCCGCGTGTCGCTGCGCCATCGCGGTGCCGGACGCCAGTTCGGCCACCCGTTCGGCCAACGACTTGGCCTTTTCGCTCCAGGTCGCGGGCGCGTTCTGCATCCCGGCGGCGAATTCGTCGACCACCCGACGGATCGTCTGCATGGAGTCGTCGATCTCGCGGTCGGCCTGTTTTCGGAGTTGTCGGCCCTCTTCCTCGACTCGTTGAAGTCTCTCGGCGGCCTCGGACCGCACCGTATGAGCCTCGTCCAGAATCGACTGCGCCGTGGAGCGTTTCCGCTCCGCGTCCTCACGTGTGGCCTGGATCTGATTGATCAGCTCGGAGGTGCCGTCGGCTTCGGTCGCCAGGAGAGCCGTCGCCTGGCCGACCACTTCTTTCGGCATGCCCAGACGCTTGGCGATCACGATCGCGTTGCTGCTTCCCGGCGTGCCGATCATCAGCCGGTACGTTGGCTGGAGGGTTTCCGTGTCGAACTGGACGGAGGCGTTTTGCGCTCGCGGCGTGCTGTAGGCGAACGATTTGAGCTGGCCCAGGTGCGTGGTCGCGACCACTTTGCCGCCCTTTTGCATGAGGCTGTCAAGAATCGCGGTGGCGAGCACGGCTCCTTCGATCGGGTCGGTTCCCGCGCCAAGCTCGTCAAGCAGCACGAGGGTGCCTTCGTTGGTCTGTTCGAGGATTTTGACGACCTGACGCATGTGGGCGGAAAACGTGCTGAGACTCTGCTGGATGCTCTGCTCGTCGCCGATGTCGGCGAAGATCTGTCGGAAGACCGAGATCCGCGAGCCCGCGCGGGCGGGGATGTGCAGACCGCTCTGAGCCATTGCGGTCAGCAGGCCGATCGTCTTGAGCACGACGGTTTTGCCGCCGGTGTTGGGACCGGTGATCAGGAGCAGGTCGAAGTCGTCGCCCAGACGCACGTCGATGGGCACGACTTCGTGGGTCAATTCCGATATGCCGCACCCCTTCTGCCGGCTGATCAACTGGAGCAAAAGCGGGTGGCGGGCATCCCGCAGGTGCATCGAGGCCCCTGCCGTCAGGTCGGGTGGGCTCATGCCGTAGGCGATGCTGAACCTCGCTTTGGCGTATGTCAGATCCACCAGCGCCAGCATTTTGACGCTGTCGAGAATGGTCTCCTGCTGGTCCAGCACCATCTTGGTGAGCACCCACAGGATGCGGCCGACCTCTTTCTTCTCTTCGAAGACCGCGTCTTCCAACTCGTTGCTGAGCTCGACCAGCTCATCCGGTTCGACATAGAGCGTTGCGCCGGTGTTCGAACGGTCCAGGACCGTGCCTCGGACCACGTGGCGGTGGGTGGCTTTGACCGCGATCACCGGCCGGCCGTGACGCACCAGGTAGTTGTCGTTCTCAATGGCTTTTCGAATCGCAGGCGAGGCGACGAGGTTCATGAATCGCTGGTGGAGGTTCTCGCTGACCTGCGAGATTCTGCGGCGGATCTCCCGGAGCTTCTCGGATGCCTCGTCCTTGACTCGCTTGTCGCCTCCGATGCAGCGACGAACCTCTTCGACGGTCGCCTCGAAATCGCCCAGCTTCTCGCCCATGCTCCGCAGGTGCGTGCTCTCGGCGGGCTCCAGATTCATCAGGAACAGCCGCAGCCGGCCGCTGGCGGCGAGCGTGTCGGCGATCTCGATCAACTCGGCGGGTTCGAAGACCGTCTGCTTCTTGCCGAACTCCTTCAGGAGAGGCCGAATGTCCTTGAGCCCCGCCATGGGGGCTCGTTCGCCGCGATCCAGGACTTTCGTCAGTTCCGTCGTTTCCGCCATCCGGGCGGACGCCCATCGCAGATCCACCGAGGGATACAGCCCGCGCGCCGCGTCCTTGCCCAGGTCGCTTGCGGCGTAGGACGCCAGAGTGCTTCGCACCTCCTCGAATTCGAGCACGTGCAGGGTATGCTCGTCTATTCTTTTGCCGGCCATGCATTGCTCTCGATGAATCGGATGAGGTTGTGGACGGCCCGATTGTACGGGATCTCAAGGTCGTATCGCGTGGCCAGCCTGAGGACTGCCCCGTTCAGGGCATCGATTTCGGTGTGCTTTCCCGCGGAAAGGTCCTGGAGCATCGACGATCTGTGTCCGGCGGTGTCGGGCACCAGTTTCCCATAGAACGTTTTGAGGAACTCCTCCGGTCGACGCCAGTGCGTCTGATATCCGGCGGCCGACATGACTGCGAAGACTTCCGACACGATCTGGCTCATCAGCATGCGAGTCGAGGCTTCGTCGGCCAAAGCCCCATACGGCACGTGAAGGATCGCTCCCAGCGGGTTCAAGGCGCAATTGTAGAGCATCTTCTCCCAGAGGTCCTTCTCGATCGCGTCGGTCTTCTCGCAGGGAACGCCGCCTTCGCGGACGGCCCGGCACAAAGGTTCGACGGCCGACAGGTCGCCCGAGAACAGGCTGCCAATGTGGATCGCGTCGGCGTGGACCGTGATCTCCACTTCATTGGGCTGGGGCCGACGAAAGCCCGTAATCACGCGGGCGTTGTAGACTCTGTCCCTGTCGAAATGCTCGCAGAACTCCTCGGCATTGCCCCACCCGTTTTGAAAGAGCACGAGTGGGGTTCGCTCCCCGACGCGTTTTTCATGATCGGCCAAGTCTCGTGCCGCTGCCGCCGAATCAAAGGATTTTGTGCAGACGAGAACAAAGTCGAAGTCCGATTCGCCCATTTGCTCCATCGATTCGTGACAGACAAACTCCTCTGGCTGTGCATGAGCGCGGCCGAAGATCCCGGTTCGAGTCAGACCGGTCTCTCTCAGAGCGGCAACCGTCCGGCCTCGAGCGATAATTTCAACGCGGTTCGACGGCCGGATCAGGCAACTGGCGATTCCCAATCCGACGGCGCCTCCGCCATAGATCAATACGTGCATAGTAGTCAGCGTCCTGTGCCTGTTGGGCGGGCCTAGGCCACACCCAGTTTTTCCCGGAGAACATGAAGGTTCATCACGTCCTCTCTATTGTACTCCAGAAGCACCCGAAGGGCCTCCAAATCGTTGTCGTTGACGTAGTCCCACCAGAGTTTGACGGCCATGTACCCGTTCATGTCGGGCAACCCGCGGGGAATGCCGAGCTTGACCTCGACGATCTTCAAACCGCCTTTGAGATCCTTACGCCAGCAGTTGTACATCAGATCCGTGTGGGCGAACTGCCGCCGCAGGTCGAGGCGGAGCCGCTGCCGGATGAAGGGCAGATCGAACCGGTTTCCGTTGTAGGTGTAGATTTCATCGATACCGTCGAGCAGGCCGAGAACCGCGTCGGCTGTGATCTGACGGCCATAGAGCTGCCCAAACCGCCTCTGTTCTCCTTGCACCTGGCCGACGCCCACAACCGTCAACTCCGAATCCCGGCTGCATCCGGTCGTTTCGATGTCGAGATAGCCGTGGCATTTCAGCTGGTTGTCAATGACGCGGGCCTTCGTTTGCTCTCCGGCCGGACAGAATCCCTGCATGCTCATCACAAAACTCCTTTCTGTCGCATTCCGGACAGCGCGAGCCCCGCCAAATCGCGTCAAATTGTTCCATGATCTGGCCGATCATCGACGGGTCGGTCGTCACGACGCCCGATTCAAAATTCCGCCTGTTCACGCTCTTGGCCCCGACGCCGGCGCCCGTGAGATTGGCGCTGCCTGTATAGGCGTACTCGCCATCGACAACGACGCACTTGAGATGCACCCGCGGGCAGAGCATCCGTTCCAGGCCCTTCGAGAGGTTCGGGTAGCGGTCGAAATCCGCTCGAAACACCGGACCGGGCTCCTTCGCGTGAAGCAATCGCACTTCGACGTTCCTACGCACCAGATCCGACAGGATCTCCAGGAACGGCACCATCTTGCCCTGCTTGTGTACGTGCAGGTCTTTGAGGTCCGCCGTGGCCAGCCAAAGCAGCCTCGTGGCCTTCGGCACGGCCTTGCAGACGACTTCATCGTATATTTCTCGATCTGTCACAAACTTCAGCATGGCATCCACTTGGCAAACCGCATGTCGCCCCACCGTCGGATCTCGATCCGACAGTGTACCGGACGCCGGAGGAGTTTTCAACCTGCGAATCCTTCCCGAATGTCGCAATCCGACCGGTTCTTAGGCCAATACGACACAGAACCCAGATTTTCCTGGTTCGCACGTTTGGACTTCCCCGCAGGCGTTGTATATTCTATGTAGCGGAAATCTTTGACATAGGTGTACCTCCGATAATAGCTCTTCAACGCTTGTGAGAATGGACGTCGTGGGATAGAGAGGGGCCTTATGGCAATCCAGAATCTGTCCGAGCATGTTCTCCTGATCACTCTGCCGGCGGAAGCTCCGTCCGGGAAAGAGCTGGAGGCCGAGGTTCGATCCGCAGGGTCGAATCCCGACTGCGATGTGATTGTCGATTTCTCTCTGGCGGAGATCCTCTCGTCGGCGATGATTTGCAATCTGATGGTCCTGGACCGATTGTTGAGCGCCGCAGGCCGGCAACTCATCCTGTGTTCCGTTCCGCCCAACATCAACGGCGTCTTTACGCGGATTGGACTGCACAAGCTGTTCCGGTTCGCCGAGGATGAATTCGCGGCTCTGCAATCGTTGGATCGCAGCGAATGCATCGATCCGTGACGGCCCTGCGTCACGACGGAACGGACCCGATCAGCCATTCGTCAAGGATATCGTCCGTCGCGGCGGGCATCACGCCTACCAGCCAGGCCAGATCGATGATCGTGAACCGCTTGCGAATCTCGTGCATGTGAAGGATTGCCGAGCGGAGCCGTCCTCGCGAACAGCCGATGTCGGCGGCGCAGGTCGCGCCGCCGGCTCGCGTGAGCCAATTGTAGATCGTCCTGGGGCCCTTCACTTCCGCAGTCAGACGCGTTCGGAGCTGATCCCAAAGATCTCGCTGAGCGATCTTCTCCCGGAGAAGATCCAATCGCTGTCTCTTGGCCTGGTATTGTTCTCGTACGGATGCCGCGACGGACGGCGTGACCCATGCTGGGGCATCCACCTCGGACGGCAAATCGCGGAGGTTTGGACTCTCGACGGCCAAGATCCGCTCGAACAAGGCGGCCGAGAACAGGGTGCCCACGCCGACCTGGCGGCCGTGCAGGTCGTGGCTCTCGGCTCGCACCTCCGCCATCATGTCCAGCGTGTGGCTCAGGAGGTGCTCGCCGCCGCTGGCCGGAACGCTGGTTCCGACGAGCGTCATGGCCATGCCGGTCCAGAAGAGGGCCTCAAAGAGCCCCTGGATTGCCTCCGGCCTGCGCTGGCGGATGTGCTCGGGGCAGTCGAGATACAAGGGCTCGATGTCGCCCACGATCCCGGCGCAGAAGCCGCAGTGGTATTCGCCGAGCAGCAGGTGGTTGAAGATCCAGTCGCCGTTGCTTTGGTGCTTGGCGATCGTGTCGCCGAAACCCGCCGTGATCATTTCATGCGGCGCCTGCTCGATGACGGTCGGCTCGGCGAGCACCGCCAGCGGCGGCCGGGCTTCGATCAACATCTTGACCCCTGCGATCGTCGGGGCCACGTTGGCGCTGGAGTAGCCGTTCATGGAGGCTGCGGTCGCCACAACCACGTACGGAATCCTTAACTCGAAACTGGCCCACTTGCTCAGGTCGTTCACGACGCCGCTGCCCACGGCGACCACAAGATCCGGGCCCAGGGGACGCAACTGTTCGACCAACGCGCGACAAGTCACGTCATCGCATACCGGGCCACGGGCGCCCCGGTCCGGGACAATGACCCGGTCTGTCTCGATCCCGGTCTTCTGCAGGGCCTGTTGAGCCCTGTCTCCGCAGATCTCCCAGGTCCGTATGTCGGCGACGACCGCCGCCCGC